>MVCZ01000184.1 GCA_002049825.1 Candidatus Zhuqueibacterota bacterium 4484_188 | reverse complement strand
AACCACTGATGAGACAGTTCGTGGGCGTAAACCGTTTCCCAACTATTTGCCACCCGACCGATGCTGGTGCACGTTTGGTGTTCCATTGCCCCGCCCCACACAAATTCAGCGTGACCGTATTTTTCTTCCACAAAAGGATAGAGTCCGTAAGCGTCGCTATACACTCGCAGCATCTGGGGCATTTTGGCAAAAGCGCTCCGGGCGGTATTGAAATCTCCCGGATAGACAAAATAGTCGATGGGCATAAATTTTCCCGGCTGGTATTCAAAGGAATCTCTGAAGGTAACGTAGTTGGAAATCGCCAGCGAAACGAGATAGGTAGTGATGGGATATTTTTCTTTCCAGACGAATGTTTTGGTGTTGTTCGCGCCGGGGGTTACACTTTGCAGCAATCCGTTGGAAGCGACAATCATATTTTCGGGAACAGTGGCACTTATTTTTACCGAATCCAGTTTATCCGACGGATCGTCTTTGCAGGGCCACCAGGTTTGTGCCAGGTACGGTTCGCTGAGGGTGGAAATCACCAGGTCGCCGTTCAAATGCCTTAAAACCGCTGCTGCGGGGTAAGCCGGAATAGTGGACGGTAATCGAGAATTCCTCGCCAACACCGTAAGGCTTGTCCAAATCGACACGCAGGACCAAGTTGGAAAGGCTAAACCCGCTGACATTTCCGGTCACGGCAAGGTCGTTCCAGGCTCCTATATCTTCCCGGGAATCGAAATTCAGTTTAACCCGGTCAAGTCCGTTTACATTGCTGCGGAAATAACCTGTCACGGTACCTTCCAGGTTCTCAGGGCTGGTAGTTACCACAAAATTCAGATCGTAATACAGTTGGTCAAATTCGGAAGAATCCGGGGTCAGAGCTTTTTGCAGAGAGAGAAAGTGACTGGTAAAATTCTGCCGCTCGATTTCCTGAAATTCCCGGCTGGCACGGGCAAATTCTTTCACCCGCTGAGAAATATCCTGACCGGCAAAAAGCAGGCTTGTAGTTAGAAGGCAAATGAAGAGAAAAATCATTTTCATTGACTTTCGACCCTTCGGTTTGTGAAATAAACGCAGAATGGCAGGGAAAAGTTCGCTTTCATTAAAGCTGGGAATCACGATTACCTCCGTCTGTGCACCTGCTCCGGCAGGTCGGTTTCTGTTCACTCGTTCAGTTCCCGCAGCAGGGTTTGCACATTCACCTGGTGCGAGTGAAGGCGGGCATATTGAGGGAATGTCTCGTAAAGCGCATGTTTTAATCCATCCCGGTCCAAGCCTTTTTCCGCCAGCCGGATTCCCTTGCCCACCAATTCCTGCAGGTAAGATTGTTCTTTCTCAATTCGCTTCACGATTTCCTGCCTGGAATGCGCCGGCTCGCGGTGTCCCGGGACGAGATAACGAACATCATACTGTTTAACCAGGGCGGCGATGCGTTTCAGGCTCTCCCGGTATTTTTTTACACTGTGCAAAACAAACGGTGCGGGCACGTCAATCAGCATGTCGCCGGAAAACATCAGGTGTTGCTCCGGGATGATAATTACACTCATGTCGATGGAATGTCCGGGTACCTGGTAAATCACGAAAGAAAACGGCGGAATGGCAAGCACTTCGCCGTCGGCAACAAACTGGAGATTGTCGGGAAAAATCAGGTAATCGGTATTTTCAATTCCCCGTTTCCGCCACATACTCTGCAGATATTTAACATCATTCTCGCGAACAGTCTTGGATTTTTGAGCAATGGATTCGTGACCAAACGCGGGAAAGTGCCGGAAAAAATACCAGCCGGAAATGTGATCCCCATGGGTGTGCGTAAGCAGCAGTGTGATATTATCAATTTTCTGCCGCTGCAGGAAACGGTCAATCCGTTCAATTTCGCTGGGAAAAACACCCGGGTCGATTAAATAGCCGGCATTTCCCCGGTAGATGACGATAGAATTCATTCCCAGAAATTGACTGCTGAATCGTTGCTGCACCTGTCTTCGCTCCAGTGTTTCTGCGCTGCTACCGAAATCAATATCTCACCGGGAATTTAGTAAGTGCGCGAGCCAATGTCATTAACCGAAGAAAAAACCGGGCAGAATAAAAAATCCGAAATTGCTATTTGTTAGCAGTGTCCGTAAAATATGGCGCAAATATACAGGAGGAATTTATAGAGCGCTCATGTTAAGTGACTTATTCGAACACGCAAATTTTGCCTATATATTCATTGCCGCGGTGCTGTTTATTGCGGGAATCTATTTTGCCCCGGCAATTGTGGACCGAAATATCCGCTGGATGTTGGTCTACCCCAGGTGGATGGCAAAATTAATGGAGAAATATTTTTCCACCCGGATGGGCTTCTTCCCCATGTTCATCATTATTTTGCTGCTTAACAATGTTTCACTTTTCACCGGTTTTCTTTCCGGCTTCCTGGTGATTCTGCCTTTTGTTCTGGCGTTTCTTACAGGCTTTCACGTGGCGGTCATCGGATACGACCTAATGGGCTGGCAGGGTCTGTGGCACATGCTGGTCAATCCGGTGGCGTGGTTGGAATTCCCGGCAGCCTGGATCAGTTTCAGTCTGGGTATTCGTCTGGCAGGCGAGATCGTGGTTCATCAAAATTTTCACAGTGCGGTTAACTTGTTCCACGTGCTGCTTCCCATTTATTTCAAATATGTTTTCTCCCTGCTGCTGGTGGCAGCACTGTTGGAATCGGCACTGATCATCCTTGCAGAGCGGCATAAAAACCAACCATAAAACTTGCCCGAAGTCATTAGCTCGATAATTATTTTTTCATCAGGAACAGCTTGTTCATTTACCGGTACTAAAAACTACCGGCAAATTCGCTATTCTGGCAAGACAAATTGATCGCTTTTCTGATGAATCCAAGCCAGCCGGACATGGTAGCAGCCGCTTAAAAATCGGAGAGTCGGAGTTATGATTAACATCACCGGGAATGAATTTGTTTTTCGCATATTCCTAATGCTTCCAGGGAAGAGGCAGGTATATGTCCGCCAACATTCAGGATGAAGCAAAGAAAAACAGAGGGTGTCAGTACCGGAAAAACTTCCGTTGAAGCTTGGCGCGATGTAAAAAAGGGAACGAATGATCACCATTGCAATTCTTAATTTAAAAGGCGGGGTTGGCAAAACAACCATTTCAATGAATCTGGGTGCGGCATTAAGCAGATTGGGCAAAAAAGTGCTCTTAGTCGATATGGATTCTCAGAATGATCTCACGCAAAATCTGGGATTAAATCCTGCCACTACCAAGGGAGTCGAATTTTTGATCACCAATGATATCCCGCTGAAAATGCTACTTGAAAAATACGATGAAAACCTTCATTTTATTCCCTCCGGTAAAAAACTGAAGGAGCTGGAACTTTCTCTGTCCAAGCTGTACAAAAAGAAACCGAAATCGAACTACCTGCTTAAGTACATGTTTAACCAGTATCATCTTGATTACGATTACGTTATTTTTGATTGCGCCAACACGACTGGTCTGTTGAATTTCAATGTCCTGACGCTGGTTAAAAATGTCTTCATTCCGGTTCAGTGTCATATGCTGGGGCTGCGCGGTTCTAAACGTACTCTGTTTTTTGTAAATAAAATTGAAGCGTTGTATAATTCGGGATTACGGATTGCCGGCATTATTCCGGCGATGTACGATGCGCGAAACAGTTTGTCCGGGCGGGTGATCAAAGAAATGGAAAAAACTTATGATGGTTTGGTTTTAAATACCAAAATACGAGTGAATGTTTCCCTGGCAGAATCGCCTGCATTTGGAAAAACCATTTTCGATTACAAACCCCATAGCCGGGGTGCACAGGATTTCCACGACCTGGCAAATGAGGTACTTGTAATGTTCGAAGAAATTTATTGAGGAGCGCGCATCAATTCCGGCTTTTAAAAAACCGCTTCTCCCAATATCGGCAGGGAAAGCGGTTTTTATTTATTACCATGCAAATCTGTCTGCAAGGGTAAGTTAATCCTCCATGGTCCAACCCTCTTCCAGGATGTAGTAATTATCGGGGCTTTCTACATACCGGATGGCGTTGTCCAGCAGTTCCATGTGTTCCCGTTCCATTTCGCGCAGGAACAGATAGAATTTTTTCGCCACCGGATCGGTTGTTTCATTATAAAGCCGGTCGTACAATTCCATCCCCTTCTTCTCGAATTCTAACGCCTTTTGATAGGCTTCTTTATCGGTGCTGGTAAAAACGGGCGCGACTTTTTTTGTCTCTGCCAGCGCGTCGCTGAAAATGGTTTTGTATTTTTGTTTCGAACCTCCTTGGTAGTTTTTATCCTCTTCGGACAACTCAGTCCAACTATCGGATTTCTTCAACTTGGCGTAAAACCGCCTGATTAAATCCTTGTGCATCAGTTCATCTTTTGCCAATTGGGCAAACAAGGCAGCGGTGAGATCGTTCAGTTTTAGTTTTGCCGCTCTTTTATAAAGCGCATATCCTTCTTCTTCGGTTCTCAGGGCAAGCTCAAGCGCTTCCAGGTCTTTGCGTTCCGGTGACATTCTCGTATCTCCTGTTTTGTAGTCGTTCCGTATTTATTTCGTTAATTTCTTTTTTATTTTTTAGATTTTAATCACCTGGGTGAAACCGGTATCATATTCCGGCAGAACATCTACCGAGATCAATATCTGGTCAATCACGCTGATGTAAGGCGGTTTAATGTAGGTAGCATTGTTTACCGGGTCCTGGGCTATCTGCGCGGTCAGAAATTGATAATCCATGCTATCCTGCAAAAAAGGAGTAAAAACTCGTTTTCCGAACCACCCGAGGCTTTTAGGTGCAGGACAATCAAAGTGAAATCGAAGGTTTTATTATTTTTCTGGGCAATGACCCGCACCTGGAGCGGTGGACGGGGGAAACTGTACCCGTCGCCGGCAAACAGGCTCTTTTTCTGGGACACCTGAATCATATCTTTTTTGTAAAAAACCGCTGTCTTCTGATAACTTCCGCTGCCATAAACATCCGGCGAGTAGGTTCCTCCATAATTGGGTAACGAATCTAACAGCGCACGGAACTTCAATGTGTCCGCCACCTCAACCATGGTTATCATGTCGATGTCAAGATCGCGAATAATCTCCACCACGTCCCGCACCGTCTG
>MVCZ01000183.1 GCA_002049825.1 Candidatus Zhuqueibacterota bacterium 4484_188 | reverse complement strand
AAATTTAACGCCCGTTTCGACGCCCGGAAACGAACCTATCACTACTACCTGTTGTTTGAACCAACCGCCATTTACCGCAATTTTTGCTGGCAGGTCTATTACCGCCTTAACCGGGGTGTATGAATCCCGCTGGTTCCGGGAAGGCGATTTTTTTGTGTACCGAATTGTTGCCAATCGATTTCTTCACGGTATGGTCAGAAGCATCGTAGGAACCATGGTGGATGTTGCCCGGGGGCGGTTTACTGTCGAGCAGTTTCAGCACATTTTTCAATCAAAGGACCGGCGTCTCGCCGGAACCGCTGCTCCGCCGCAGGGATTGTTTCTGCAAGAGATCCAATATTCATAAACAAACCCGCTGAATGAAGAAACGATGGAAAACAATGAAAATTACATTTTGAATGAAATAATCGGGAGAGCGAATGGCTGCTTTATTTAAACAAAAAATTTATCTCGTGCTTCTTTTGGGGTTCTTCTCTTTTGTGCTGGGTTGTCCGCAGCAAAACGTACCGACAGAGAAGGCTGGTGTTCAACCCGCAGCTCAAACCGATACACTCAGTCGGCAAGATGATTCGTTGAGCCGGGCAAACGCCGGGGTGACAGTTTCGCGCCGGAATGCCATCACCCGTGCCGCCGCTGAAGCCGGACCGGCGGTGGTAGGTATCAATGTGATCCAGGTGAAACGTTATGTTCGCCGCAGTCCGTTTTACACCGAAGACCCATTCTGGCGGGCACTTTTTCCCGAATATTTCCGCGACAAGGTTTATGAACAAAAAGTGCAAAGTTTGGGCAGCGGGTTTATCATCTCCAAAGATGGTTACCTGGTAACCAACCAGCACGTGGTGGAAGACGCCACCGAAATTATTGTTACCCTTCCCGGCGGCGAACGACATAATGCCAAAATAGTAGGCACCGATGAAATTTCAGACATTGCATTGCTAAAAATCGAAGGAAAGAATTTCCCCTTTCTGAAATTGGGTGATTCGGACAATGTGATTGTGGGAGAGTGGGTGATTGCCCTGGGAAACCCTTTCGGGTTATTTGAACTCAATGACCAGCCGACGGTAACGGTGGGGGTAGTGAGCGCGGTAAACCGGGATTGGGGACAAATGCCTAACAGCCGGCGTATATATATGGACATGATTCAGACCGATGCCGCTATTAACCATGGCAACAGCGGCGGACCGCTGGTCAATGCAGCCGGCGAAGTAATTGGTATGAACACTTTTATTTATACCGGCAGCACCTACGAGCAGGGTTTTGTCGGAATCGGGTTTGCGATTCCGATTAACCGAATTAAAAATATTATTAAACAAATCCGTGAAAGGGGAGAAGTCGATCGCGATTTCTGGCTCGGTTTCCGTGTTCAGGATTTAAATCCTTACCTGATACGGGCGTTGCAACTCAATGTCCGGGAAGGGGTAATTGTTACCCAGATCGACCGGGGAAGCTCGGCTGACCGCGCCGGACCGGAATACCGAAAGCCTGAAGAATATTCTTTCCCAGATGGATTTACAGGTCGGGGATATTCTGGATTTTGAGATTGTCCGGGACAACCGGAAGCAAAAAGTGCAGTTTCAACTTATTCACCGGAATTGAACACATGATTGAACGATACACCTTACCCGAAATCGGCAGTATCTGGGAAGAAGAAAATAAATTTAAAATCTGGCTGGAAATCGAAGTACTTGCCTGCGAAGCCCGGGCGGAAATGGGCGCAATTCCCTGGGAAGTGGTGCGGGAAATCAGGCAGAAAGCCGCTTTTGAGGTGCCGCGAATTCAGGAAATCGAAAACAGGGTGCACCACGATGTCATTGCTTTTCTGACCAATGTTGCCGAACATGTTGGACCGGTTTCACGCTACATCCATTACGGGATGACCTCCTCTGATATTTTGGACACCACCCTGGCGGTTCAGATGCGGCAAGCCGGACGGCTCATTCTAAACAAATTAACCGAACTGAAAAACCTGTTAGCCCGGTGCAGTCGAGAATTCAAAGATACGGTGATGGTGGGCAGAACCCACGGTATTCATGCCGAACCGATAACCTTCGGTCTCAAACTGGCGCTTTGGTACAGCGATACATTACGGAATATTGAGCGGCTGGAGAGGGCGATCGATACCATCTCGGTGGGACAAATTTCCGGGGCGGTAGGCACCTACGACTATTTAAGCCCGGAGGTGGAAGCATACGTGTGTAAAAAACTGGGTTTGCAACCGGCGGCGATCTCCACCCAGGTGATTCAGCGGGATCGTCATGCGGAATATTTAAGCACGCTGGCTTTGGTTGGTGCAGGGCTGGAAAAAATAGCGGTTGAAATCAGGCATTTGCAGAAAACCGAGGTGCTTGAAGTCGAAGAACCTTTCGGACGCGGACAGAAAGGTTCTTCAGCGATGCCACACAAAAAGAACCCGATTATTTGTGAGCGAATTACCGGTTTAGCCCGCCTGCTGCGCGGTTTTGCCGGCACCGCCATGGAAAACATTGTCCTGTGGCACGAACGGGATATTTCACATTCGTCGGTAGAGCGGGTGATTATTCCCGATGCAACCATTACCCTGTATTACATGTTGGTAAAATCAATCCAGGTGATTAAAGGGTTGGTGGTTCATCCCAAAAATATGTTGCGGAATTTGGAGATAACCCGCGGTCTCATTTTCTCACAAGCGGTTTTGTTGAAGTTAATTGAGAAAGGTGCCTCCCGGGAGGAAGCGTACCGAATGGTTCAGAAGAATGCTATGCGGGTGTGGGAAGAAAATACCAATTTTGAGGATTTACTCGTTAGCGACCCGGAAGTCACAAAGTACCTGAAGGAAGAAGAAATTCATTTAATTTGCAATTTGGAAAATCGATTAAAAAATGTAAATTACATTCTAAATAAGTTAGGCATTATATAAATCCGGAGGATGTGGTAAAGGGCAAAGGGAAAATAAACTTGGATATATCGACCTATATTTTTGAATACCTTGGCAGCTACAATGTGCCGACCCATTTTATCAGCCGGCTGGATAACCGGAAAATGTTCGCCAAAAAATTGGGAATTATTCCTTTTCAAATGAAGGTGTGGAATGTCGCTACCGGCAGCCTGGTGAAAAGAATCGGGTTAAAGGAAGGAACCCTATTGGAAACACCGGTATTGGAACTCTACCTGAAAAATCCCCGGTTGAAAAACCCGCTGATAAATGATTATCATGCGTACACCCTGGGATTGTGCGAACGGAGTGAGATGAATGCCATTATTCGAATCGGGACCAAGGTGAACGCTGTGCTGAAATCGTTGTTTAGCCGCAAACGTCTGACCCTGGCGTATTTTACCCTTGAGTTTGGTCGCTATGGAAACCAGGTGATTCTTGGAGATGAAATCTCTGCAGACACTATGTCGATTTGGGATACTCCGGAGCCCGGCAAATTCGACAAGAAAGTCTTTCAGCTTGCACCGGAAAATGCCAAACAGGTTTATACCAAAATCCGGGATAGACTGCTGAAGTAATTTGGAGGAATTTTCATGCCAATCATTCTCGCAATAATATTCCGTCAGCCGGTGGTAATTATTATCACGGTGCTCGTCGGGGTTCTTTCCGTTTTTAATTTGTATTTCTTCCGTGACCCCCACCGGGTTATTCCGGACAGTCCGGATGCAATTCTGTCTCCGGCAGACGGTAAAATTATCCAGATCACCGAAGTTGAAGAAAGTCAATTTTTCAAACGGAAAGTAAGCCGGGTCAGTATTTTCCTTTCGATATTCAATGTGCATGTCAACCGAATTCCCATCTCCGGTACGGTGGATTTCTTCCGTTACTATAAGGGAAAATTTCTTCCCGCCTTTAACAACAAAGCGTCGCTGGATAACGAACAAACTGCCATCGGGATAATCGATTCCGGCGGACGGAAAGTGATGTTTACCCAGATTGCCGGTATCATTGCCCGGCGAATTGTATGCGAGGTGCGCGAAGGACACCGGGTGAAAGCGGGCGAACGAATGGGAATGATTCGATACGGTTCGAGGGCGGATGTTTACTTTCCCGGCGAAGAGGTGAAATTGCGGGTTAAAGTCGGCGATAAAGTGATTGGGGGAGAAACAGTAATCGGGGTTTTCCAATGAAGGTAAAAACCAACTGGGTGCCCAGCGCCTTTACCATGGCAAACATGTTTTGCGGCTATCTTTCGGTGGTTTTAGCGGCAAACGGTAAATTTATCACCGCTTCCTGGTTAATTGTTGCCGCAGCGGTACTGGATATGCTGGACGGGAAAATTGCCCGTATTGCCAAGGTTTCCTCGCATTTCGGTGTCGAATATGATTCGCTGGCAGATGTGGTTTCTTTTGGTTTCGCGCCTTCTTTTTTAGCCTACAAAGTGGTTTTTGCCAACTGGGGAACCATTGGTCTTTTTATTAGCGTGGGTCCGCTTATTTTTGGAGCCGTCCGACTGGCTCGCTTTAACATCCGTTTAAAAGGGTTCGACAAAGATTATTTTGAGGGATTGCCAACACCGGCCGCGGCAATTACCATTGCAACCTTCCTGGTTTTTAATTTTTATTTCTGGCAGTATTTGCGCTGGGAAAAAGTATTCCTATTCATTCTTATTGCCGTATCCGTATTGATGGTAAGCACCATACGCTACGAAACCATGCCCAGTTTTTCGCTTCAAAAAGGCACCCCGGAGAAACGAAAAATCACTATCGTCATGATTGGAATCATTTCTATTATTATTTGGCCGCAGGAAACATTCTTCCCCTGGACAATTTTGTATTTGCTCTCCGGACCGCTTCGAGTGGTCGGAATTTTACTTTTTGGAGATAGTTTCAAGAAAAAGAACGAAGGTAATTCAGATGAAAGCAAAAGTCGTCGTTCGGCTAAAAAAGGAAATTCTCGATCCGCAGGGTCAGGCGGTAAGTAATGCGCTCCACCACCTGGGGATGGGAAAAGTCGCCGGTGTCCGGATAGGAAAAATAATAGAAATGGACATTGATACCACGGATGTGCATCAGGCGGAGACTATTGTGCAGGACGCCTGTAAAAAGCTATTGTCCAATCCGGTAATCGAAGAATTCAGTTATGAGTTAAGCGAGGAAAAAAAGTGAAGTTTGCGGTCATTATTTTTCCGGGGTCCAATTGTGATCACGATATGTACCATGCGTTGCATAAAGTTTTAGGAGAAGAAGTGAAATTTGTCTGGCACGGCGAAACTTCGTTGGACGGCTACGAGGTTATCGTGCTCCCCGGCGGGTTTTCGTACGGAGATTACTTGCGTGCCGGCTCGATTGCCCGCTTTTCGCCGGTGATGAACGAAGTGATTCGTCACGCCGAAGCCGGAAAGCCGGTTTTGGGCATCTGCAATGGATTTCAGATTCTGACCGAATGCGGTTTGCTTCCCGGGGCGCTTCTACGAAATAAGAACCTGCGTTTTGTGTGCAAAGATGTCTATATTAGCACGGAAAATGTGAACACCATTTTTACCAATCAATTGAACAAAGGACAGATTTTAAAAATTCCCATCGCTCATGGTGAGGGCAACTATTTTATCGACCGGGCGGATTTGCAGGAATTGGAGGAAAACGGACAGATCGTTTTTCGGTATGCAACCGCCGGGGGAGATCTTGCGGATAGTGCGAATCCGAACGGGTCGGTTTCAAATATTGCCGGAATCGTGAATCGTCAGGGAAATGTGCTGGGCATGATGCCGCACCCCGAACGCGCGGTGGAGCTTTTATTAGGCAGTGAAGACGGTCGATTTATTTTTAATTCATTACGCAATTAACAAAACAGGAGAGTACCCCATGCGCAAAAAAAGTATTGGTTGGATTTTACTCATTGTCCTCCTGGGGGCATTGGTCGGGAGCGCATTGGGGGAGGTGCTGGGCTTGGTTCTCCCGAATGGTTTTTTTGTTTTCTTCGGACGAAAAATTATTATAGATTACAATCGGTAAAATTTTCAGAACTTTTCATTTTATACCGAAGTAATAAATTCGTTGGTGTTTTGCATAAAATGTAAGGAGAAGAAATGTTTGGAATTGGTCCTCCGGAATTATTGGTTATTTTTCTGATTATTCTCATTCTCTTTGGAGCCAAGCGTTTACCTGAATTGGCGCGGTCATTAGGGCGCTCGATTAATGAATTCAAAAATGCTACCCAAAGTATTAAGGACGATTTGGATATTACCAAAGAAGAACCACGAATCCCTAAAGATGACTCTTCTGCTGCTAAACCGGCAGATAAAAAAACAACCGAAGATGAACATCCTGCCGGTTGATTTCTGAATTTGCCGGACAGACTGTTTAGAAGGGTT
>MVCZ01000182.1 GCA_002049825.1 Candidatus Zhuqueibacterota bacterium 4484_188 | reverse complement strand
CTATGTTGGGAAAAGAAAATGTTCATATCGCCGCGGGAGCGCGGGTGATGCCCGGTGTGGTGCTCAACGCGGAAAGCGGACCGATTTATATCGATCAAGGCGCGGTAGTGATGCCAAATGCCGTTCTGGAAGGACCGCTTTACCTGGGTAAAAAAAGCCGGATCAAAATAGGCGCAAAAATTTACCAGGATACCACCATTGGTCCGGTGTGTAAAGTTGGCGGGGAAGTAGAGGGCAGCATTATTCACAGCTATTCTAATAAGCAGCACGATGGTTTTCTGGGGCATTCCTATTTGGCTGAATGGGTGAACATTGGCGCTGACACCAATAATTCGGACTTGAAAAACACTTACGGTGAGATCACGGTTTTTTTGAATGGGTCGCCGGTAAAAACCGGAAAACGGTTTGTCGGGCTAATCATGGGCGACCATTCTAAAACCGGCATTAACACTATGCTCAACACCGGCACGATTGTAGGCGTAAATTGCAATGTATACGGTGCGGGCTTTCCGCCAAAGTTCATTCCCTCATTCAGCATGGGGGGCAGTTCGGGATTCCGCGAGTATAATTTTGAGAAAGCATTGGAAGTGGCTGAGATTGTGATGTCCCGGCGACAGGTGAAATTCAGTGAAAAACATAAAAACATGTTTCGAGCGGCGCGCGAGCTGGCTTACCAGGTTGAGAACCGGGCGCGTGTACGCTGAAGTGCTGGTTTCGGTCCGGATTGCAAGAAATCGAATCAGGAGTAATCGTGTAACAGAACCATTGTTTGTAATATATCAGGGGAAAACAGATGCCATTACCGAATGTGAAGCGGAATACCGGGATTGGGTTGGTAGCGCCGGCGGGTGCGGTAAAACCGGAACAGATCCGGGAAGGGATTCAAATTTTAAAAGAAAACGGGTTTCCGGTAAAGCAAGGTAAACATTTGTACGAATCCTACCGACACTTTGCCGGCACCATTGAACAGCGCGTGGAAGATATTCATGCATTTTTGCACGATCCGGAAATTGACGTGCTGCTCGCGATACGAGGTGGATCGGGAAGTGCGCAGCTTCTGCCGGAAATTGATTTTCAGTTGTGGAAACGCACCGGCAAATTGTTGATTGGATTCAGCGATATTACCGCAATGCAGTGGGGACTGTGGGCAAAAACAGAACTCGCTTCCCTTTCCGGAATGGCACTGACACTGCAATTGCACAAACAAAACCCCTATACGCAATTGTTCGTCGATATTCTTTCCGGTAAAAAAAGCAGCATTCAGGACAGCGACCTTGCTTTGGAGGAAATAGTGGTTCACCGAGCCGGGAGCGTGGAAGATGTTTTGCTTGGCGGCACTTTGTCGATTATCAACAGTTTGCTGGGAACACCCTTTTTTCCCCGTTTATCAACGTTCATTCTGTTTATTGAGGATATAAATGAACCAATTTATAAAATTGAACGCTCGCTGGCGCAACTAAAAATGGCTGGTGTGCTGGATAAGGTTTCAGGTCTGATTCTGGGACGATTTATCGATGAAGACAAAGCACTGGAAATCTGGCAAACCCTGGAGTATCTTTTTCCCCGCGATGTTCCGGTTGTTGCTAATTTTCCATACGGGCATTACCCGGATAGCTGTGTACTGCCGCTGGGTTTGCCGGTTCGGCTGGAGTCCACGCCGTTCCGGTTGAGTTGGTAAGGAACGATTTGCAAGGGGAAATTTGAATATCCAATATTCAACAAGCCTGCCTGGCAAGCCAACGGCAGACAGGGAATTTTCAATATCCAATTATCTTGCGGGAACATACTTTACTGATTGGCAATCAAACCTTCTTCTTTAAAACTGAAATATTTGTTTTCGCCTAAGATAACATGATCAAGCACCGGGATGTCCAGTAGTTTACCGGCTTCCAGCAAGCGAAATGTAATATTGCGATCTTCCGCCGAAGGGCTGATTTCGCCGGAAGGATGATTGTGCAGCAAAATAATCGCTGCTGCGGAATCGATAATCGCCGGCTGGAAAACCTCCCGGGGGTGTACTAACGATGCGTTCAGTGTTCCCTCCGAAACTTTGTATTCACGTATTAAAATATTGGCGCTGTTTAGCAGGAGGACGGTGAACACCTCTTTTTTGAGATGTAAAAATCGAGGTCCGAACTTCTGATAGATAATATCCGGTGAGGTAATTTTAAGCTTGGGACTTTTGGGCAGCGAGGCGATGCGGCGGGCAATTTCGAAAGCGGCAGCCAGGGTTACCGCCTTTGCCGGACCGACTCCCTTGAGCGAGGCAAAGCTGCGAAAATCGGTTTGCGAGATTTCGTGCAAACCGCCAAACTGTTTGATAATTGTTTTCGATAAATCCACCGCAGTCTGTTTCCGGCTTCCGGTTCGGAACAGAATTGCCAGCAGTTCCGAGTCGCTTAGGTAAGATGGACCGAGCGTCATCAGTTTCTCTCGCGGTCGTTCGTCTTCGGGCCAGTCGGTAATTCGTGTGCGGTAAAAGGCGGGTTCTTCGATCTTCCAAAAACTATTGGCTTGTATAACTCCGTGGTTATTTGTGTTACGATTTCAGAAATTTTTCGGATGATGCTCCTTTGACATTTAGGACAACCATTAAATGTGGCTCTCAGTAAAACAAATAACCCTGCATTTGCTCGCTGCTTAGTGTGGAATAGCATTCTGAAAAAGTTTGATCACTTGTGTGTTGCAAAAGGAGCCCGCTAAAGGGTTCTGATTACAGGGGTTCTTTCCGGTGTTTCTCGTACCAAGCATTGACATAATCGACGATATCCCGGGTGTTTGTTCCCGGGCCGAAAAGTTTCCCCACTCCCATTTTTCCCAGTTTTTCGGCATCCTCCTCGGGGATAATTCCCCCACCGGTAAGCAACACGTTCTCTAATTCTTTTTCTTTCATTAAATTCAAAACCTTGGGAAAGAGGGTTATGTGAGCGCCGGAGAGAATGCTAAGCGCAATTACGTCCACATCTTCCTGTAATGCGGTTTCCACAATCATTTCCGGGGTTTGGCGCAAACCGGTGTAAATGACTTCCATTCCGGCATCGCGCAGCGCCGCTGCCACCACTTTTGCTCCGCGATCGTGACCGTCTAATCCCGGTTTTGCTACCAATACGCGAATCCTGCGTTCCATTTACGATTCCTCAATTTTATTCAGCATTTTTTGAAAATAAGCTTCCAGATGGACAATCATCTTCTGGATAGTGAAATTTTTTAAAATGAATTCCCGGGCAAAGGCACCGATTCTTTCTGCTTCATACGAATCAATTAAAAATTGTTCAACCCGTTGTGTCATCAGGTAAATATCGTTTGGTGGTACCAATATACCATTTTTTTCATTGCTAATTAATTCGGAAATACCGCCCACATCGAAGGCAATGACCAAACGCTTCATCAACATGGCTTCCATAATGACCTGTGGAATGCCTTCTTCCTGGGAGGTAAGTAAAACCATGTTACAGATGGAATAAATGGGAAACAGGTCTTCCTGAAAACCAACCATATATACATTGTCCAGAATCCCGAGTTCAAAAGCATATTCCTGCAAACGCTGTCGCTCGGGACCATCCCCGACAATCAGGAAAATTGTATCCGGGTGAGTCTTAAGCACATTGGCGGCTATTTCCAGGAAAATAGTGTGTTGTTTTTTCTTGCTCAGTTTTCCGAAAATGCCGATGATTTGTTTGCCGGCGGATACTCCCAACCGTGACTTTATTTCCGCCGCTTTCATTGTGGGCAGCGCTACGGGGTAAATCCCATTGGGAATTACTTCCATTGAGGAAACATTGATCCATTTATAAGATTGGTAAATTTTTCGGATGGCTTCGGTGGGAATAATGATACCATTGTATAATTTGGGATAGAGGAAACGATAGCGGAAATTGTTTTTTATACTTGCCAAACCGGTTCGTACAATGTGCAATTTTTTGCCGTTTAATCTGCCAGCCAAGCCGGCAAGACGTATATCTTTATTCCGTTCGGAAATGATAATTTCGATTTTATTTTCGCGAAAAAACGACGCCAGTTCTTTAATGGTAAAAGGATTCAGGTCGGCGCCGATTTTTAGGGAAAGCGTTTCGAAACCGGCGGCTTTGCATTTTTGCAGGAAAAGAGAATCGCTTCTTCCTCCGTAATAAATCTTATGCCCCCGGGCATTCATTTTTTTCGAATACGTATAAAAATCCCTTTATCAGCTCACCGGAAAATATGTTAAGAAACAAATTTGTCAATTCCAAAATGTTAATTAAGAAAATTGTATAACATCATTGACGGGTGGAACTTTCATAGAATGTCATTCCCGTCCCGGCTTTCCGGGATTATCGGGAATCTAATTATGCAATATAGTGGATTCCCTGCCTGCAGCAGGCAGGCCGCTAATGACAGTATTGCCCACCCATAAGAGAGATAATACAGAAATGCGTATCCGCTAAATCCAAAGTATATCCGGAGCTTACATGTAACCACTACGTGGTTATCGGATATTGGGTCGTAACGATTCTATAAACATCTCACCACTACGCGGTTGGTTCAACAATACTTAAAGTCGGCGTTGGAAAATCACGAATCCCGGGAAGCCGGGATCGCAATGACTTTACCACCCGTGAGTAAGTTTTAACATTTTCCTCACAAATCTCATTGGATTTTAGCAAAACAGAAACTATATTTGGAACGTTAACCGCATATTTTTCGCTCTCGCCAAGCCAACTGGAGAATTTTAAAAATTCTTCTAATCGTGGTGAACAACGTATCACCCGCCTGCTCGCTTGGCCGCGACAACTGTTGATCACCATTGTCATCGGCAACACGATGGTGAATATTTCCATTGCTTCACTTGCGGTTATTTTAACCACCAATTTGGGACGCGCCGCTCATTTTAACCAGAATGTAGTGATCCTGCTGGATGTTGTTGTGGTTACGTTTGTCATTTTAATCCTGAGCGAGATTTTGCCCAAGGTTGTGGCAGTGAGAAACGCGAAAAAATTTTCGGTAAAGGCATCGTTGCTGCTGCTGTTTATTTATTTCCTCTTTTACCCGGTCACCTATGCTTCCCTTCATCAGCAAGCGCAAGCGGGAACGGCTCAACCTGGAGAAACTTGTGCGACCTGCTTATTTTGTGCCCGAGCAGAAAAAAATAGACGAATTGCTGCGGGAATTTCAGACGGAACATATTCACATGGCGCTGGTAGTGGATGAATATGGCGGAATTTCCGGACTGGTTACCCTGGAGGATGTTATTGAGGAAATTGTCGGTGAAATCCAGGACGAATACGATAAAGAACCGCCGATGTACACCAAGATTGCGCCGAATAAGTTTATTGTAGACGGGCGCATGCCGCTGGAAGAAGTAAACGAGGAGTTAGGACTTAATCTTCCCACCGAAGAAGGTGTGGAAACGATTAGCGGGTTTATTTTAAATATCCTTGGTTCCTTACCCAGGGCGAAAGAACAAATTACGTATCAGGATTATTTGTTCACTGTGGAAAAAATAAACAAGAACCGGATTCTGAAAATTCGTGTCGAGCGAATTGAGCCGCAGCGTGAGGAAGCACAAAAAGATAGTGAAGATGAATAATAAGTCACTTCTAAAAGAACTGCCGGCAGTTCAGGATTTCCTTACCGATTCGGAATTGGGAAAATATGAAATCGATAGTATTTACCTGAAGAAAATTGTCCAGCGGGAATTGCAGCATTTTCGGGACGAAATTTTGGCGGGAACAATAACCGGGAATCTTACCCGGGAAGTCTTGCGGGAAAAAATAGTGGCGCGGGTAAAGGGGAGGATTACCGGTTTTATTTTACCGCGTATGCGGCGGGTGATTAACGGCACCGGCATTATCCTGCACACCAACATGGGACGTGCGCCGCTGCCGGTACAAGCAAAGGAGCATCTCTCCGAAATTATAGAAAATTATTGCAACCTGGAAATCGAACTGGACAGTGGTAAGCGGGGCAACCGTATTGAACTGGTGGAGGAAATTATTTGCCTGATTACTGGCGCCGAGGCGGCAGTGGTGGTAAACAACAATGCGGCGGCGGTTTTACTGACGCTGAATAGCCTGTGCAAGCGCAAGGAGGTTCCGGTCAGCCGCGGGGAACTGGTGGAAATTGGCGGTTCGTTCCGAATGCCGGAAGTGATGAAAGTAAGCCAGGCAAAAATGGTGGAAGTGGGGGCAACCAATAAAACCCATCTTGCCGATTACCGGGAAGCCATTACCGGGCGAACCGCGGCGATTCTGAAAGTGCATACCAGCAATTACCGGATACTGGGATTTGCGGAGACGGTGCCGATAGCAGACCTGGTCGAATTAGCTCACAGCCATGCCCTTCCGGTTATTTATGATATGGGCAGCGGGGTGATGGAAGATTTGCAAAATTGGGGCTTTCCCCATGAACCGGTGGCGCGGGAATATGTGTTCCCGAAAACCTGCCGGTTGCTCACATGTTGACTATTACTCAGCAGGAGCTGAGAAAACGCGGGGAAAAGATACTGGCGGAAATTCAGGATTTACCGATAGAAATAGCGGTTATCGACACGTATTCGCAAATGGGAAGCGGTGCGCTTCCGCTGGAAAAAATTCCATCGGTGGCACTGCGCCTCAAACCGAATAAAATGTCGGTAAGCCGGTTGGCTCGACTGCTTCGCCTCAGCGATCCGGCAGTGGTCGGGTATATTGAAGACGATCATTTCATGCTCAATCTCCGCACGGTGCGCCAGGATGAATTACAACAAACTGCCCAAGTTCTCCGGCGGGTGTTGGGATAGATTGTACATTAAACGGGATTTTTTCGCTGAGCTGCCTGCCCCTATGGGGGTCATTGGTCATTTGGCTTCGCCGTCAATGGTTATTGGTCCGTGGTCATTGCTGTCTTTTGCTGCTACTGCTACTTGCCACTGGCTTTTGGTCACTGGTTTAAATATCCGGCATCCGGTATCTGGTTTAATATCATGTGACAGAACTTTCAACTTTTCCAATTGACTTCCCGCTTGCCAGATTCGGTTCTTCCCTTTAATTTTCATTGCAAACAAAAGCAGGTGTTATAGGAAAAGAGATGAACATGGAAAAACAGCACAGACAATTTGTGATCGGGATGGCGGGTCATATCGACCATGGAAAAACCGCCCTGGTACAGGCGCTCACCGGTATTAATACCGATCGGCTGAAAGAGGAGCAGGAGCGCGGTATTACCGTAGATCTGGGTTTCGCTCATTTTTCGGAGAACGCGACGATTATCGATGTGCCGGGTCACGAACGTTTAATCAAAAATATGGTTGCCGGGGTCAGCACCATCGATCTGGTTTTATTCGTCGTGGCAGCCGATGACGGCATCATGCCGCAAACTCGTGAACACCTGGATATTGTGAATTTGCTTGGAATCAGGAATGGTATTTTTGTAATCACCAAGATTGACCTGGTGGAAGAGGACTGGCTGGGCTTAGTGGAAGAAGATTTGAAAGAATTGCTGAATAATTACGGATTTTCCCGGGCGCCGATTCTGAAGATATGACCGCGTGTTCAGCAAAGCCGGTTTCGGAACAGTGATTACCGGCAGCGTATTGTCCGGGAGTGTCCAAGCCGGCGATGTGGTGGAAATTTTGCCGGAAAAAATTCAGGCACGGGTGCGAGGGGTGCAAAGCCACGATCATACCGTAGGCGAAGTGAAAGCCGGTTACCGGGCGGCGCTCAATTTAGCCGGGGTGGATAATGAACAGCTCTACCGCGGACAGGTGATCGGGTACTTTTACCGGAAAGTAAAGCGTTGCCACCCGGTGAATCCGGTTACGTTCAATTCCGCCTGGAAAAAATGATATATGCTTCCTTCAGGGACCGCTTTGTTATTCGCCAGTATTCGCCGCAAATTACCCTGGGCGGTGGCGTGGTGCTGCAGGTAAACCCGCCCCGCTATCGGAAGAAATTTCACGAACAGTTTCTCGCGACATTACACCGGTTGGAAAGCGAAGATGCCGCCGACCGGGTGCAGGCAGCTTTCCCGGCAATTTTCGTGCATCCCCTTACTGCCCGCCAGGTGCAGGTTTCCTGCGGACTGAGCGCCGAAGAAACCGGGAAAATCGTTGCGAAACTCCAAGCCGATGGCGAACTCTACAAGGTCATGCGGGGAAAGGAAACTTATTTTTACGCAAAGAATCAGGTTCTGAAAATCCTGGAAAACATTCAGGCAATTCTGGGAAATTATCACCGGGAATATCCCGGCAGGTTAGGATTAGCGGAAAAGGAACTGTTCAGCCAGGTGGGTAATCGCTACCCGACCGATGCGGTGCAATTAGCGGTTCAGTTGGGTGTCGAATCGCACCGGTTGAAAAAGAACGAGCGGCTTCTGGCACTGGTTGAGTTTGAATCTCGCCTTTCGGGCAAACAGCAGGACAGGCTTGAGCGTCTTGAAGAAATTTACCGCCAATCCGGATTTAACCCGCCGCTGAATCAGAAGATAATGGAACAAATTGGCATCAGCGAAAAGGAATTCCGGGAATTCGTTAATATTTTGCGCCAGCAGGAGCGATTGATATTTGTCGATCAGCGATTTTATTTTCATGCCGATGCAATTCGGAAAGCCATTGGCGTTGTCCGGGGCTATTTCACGAAAAATGAAAACCTGACCGTGCCGCAATTTAAAGACCTCATCGGCAGTACCCGCAAGTTTGCCATTCCGTTGCTCACCTACCTGGACAATCGCGGCTTTACCGAACGCCGCGGTGATGTGAGGGTGAAAGGAACAAAGTTGAGTGAGTGACGCGTGGCGGGTGTCGGATGTCTAATGCCGGATATTTAAACCAGTGACCAAAAGCCAGTGGCAAGTGGCAGTGGCAGTAGCAGCAAAAGACAGCAATGACCACGGACCAATGCCGCCCATAGGGGCAGGCGCCGAAGGTGAATGACACGAAGTGAATGACGGTGAAACCAGATCGCAGCTTATTATCTTGCAAAATTTGTAAATATGATGTACATTAATAAAAATTTTGTGATTGATAACTTTCTTTTAATACGAACAACGCTAGTTCTTTGAAATTGCCCGGTGAACAAATAATTGAAAGGAGATGAGATGAAGGTCAAAGAAAGTATGGAGAGAGATGTGGCGATTCTTTCGGTCTCCGGAAACATGATGGGTGGTCCGGAAACAAACGCTTTACATGAAAAAGTAAAGAGCCTGATCGCCGATGGTGTCAAAAAAGTGGTTATTGACCTGGGAAAGATGAAGTGGATGAACAGTTCTGGGTTGGGTGTGTTGATGGCATGTTGGGGTTCGTTAAGTCGCATTGCTGGGAATATTAAATTAGCTCGTGCTACAGAGAAAGTGAAAAGCCTGCTGATTATTACCCAACTCCTGCAATTTTTCGATAATTACGAAACAGTCGATCGGGCACTGGCGAGTTTTGAAACTGATGAAAAATCATCCTCCTGACAAGATAAAACTGTTTTTGAATTCCTATTCTTATCCCTCCGTATGTGCTGCTTCTTTGGGTGATTGATTCTGATTCTTTCTGTTGAACCGATGTTTCCCTTTTCTATGCTCGGTAACTGGTATTGTTACTTCCTACTGCGGGATTTCCCGAGTTCTTTTTTTCAACTTTGACAGTTGTTTTTTTGTAAGTTATCGTTTTTAATGGTCGAATATTCCCGGTTTTGCGATGGTTGTCCACACACCCGGTTTTTTATCCGGAAAAGAAGAGAACACTGACGAGTCAAGGTTCATTTAACTTGTCCGGGCAACAAATTCTTCCTGTGCGGTTACATTCTTCGGATGCTCTATGTGCAGGATGTTTAGTATATTGCTGGCTAAAGGGTGGTTTCCGGATTTTAAATAATAAACTTGTTCACCCAACTTTATCCGGGAAACCTCCAGAGAATTCAGCGCTTTCTTGATTCTTTCCGC
>MVCZ01000181.1 GCA_002049825.1 Candidatus Zhuqueibacterota bacterium 4484_188 | reverse complement strand
GCGATTTTTCGAAATGAACAGGGACACCCGGTTGTCAAAGCCGAATTTTGTACCGGTTGTGGTATTTGCACTTACTCCTGCCCTGCCGAACTTCCGGCAATAAATATTGATGTTCGGCAACCGGATATTTTGGACAATACCGTGAAATCTTAACCAAATGAGTAAAAGAGGAAAACATGCCTATTGCCGGTGTCATTGTAGTAACTGCTCCTGATAAAACACAGGAAATACTGGAACAGATGAATGCTTTTGAAAACGTGACCACCTATGGTGTCCACAAGGGAAATCATATCGTGGCGGTATTCGAAGCGGACAGTTCCAAAGGATTGGAAAAATTGAGTGATAATCTGACTGATCGTATTCCGGGTATCTTAGGAATCTATCCGTCTTACGTGAATTTTGAAGATGAGGTCGGTTAATTTGGTGTTTAATTTTCATTGACCAAATTCCGTTGGCGTGATAAACAGACAGAACCGAAACAAATGATTTTAGACTGGCTACAAAAACTTGCTTCAGCCCATCCACCGTTGCGCCCGCCGGGTGCTGTGTTGCCGGAGGGCGAATTCGAAAAAAAATGTATCCGCTGCCGTCGCTGCGAAGAGGTATGCCCTTACGACTCGATTAAAATGGCACACGGCGAGTGGGGACTGAAAATGGGAACACCGATCATCATTGCGCGGGAAGTTCCCTGTTACCTGTGTATGAAGTGCCCGGAAGTGTGTCCGAGCGGCGCGCTGGAACCCGCCACCCGGAAAGAAGAAACAAAAATGGGTAAAGCGGTTATTAACCAGGAAACCTGCCTTCCCTACAGCGGTATTATCTGTCGTGCCTGCTACGAGCGCTGCCCCATTTACCGTGAAGCGATTACCCTGAAGGATGAAATTTACCCGATAGTGCACGAAGACAAATGTGTGGGTTGCGGAATATGCGAAAATGTGTGCCCCAACGACCCGGCATCTATCACGGTGATCAGCGCGCATTTTCCCGAGGAGTGAGCAAAACCGGGATGGAGGGGTAGCTGGGTGATGGCGAATAAAAATAGTGAACAATACCCCCTTTCGTAAAGGGGGTAAGGGGGATTTAAAAATGATCCCATACCGCAAAGACCTGAAAGCAGTGACGCGAGACTTACGCAAGAATATGACCGATGCTGAAAAATTGCTCTGGTCAGAAATCAGGAGTAAACAACTAAAAGATTTTAACAAATTAGGGTTAAGAGTAAAACGATATTCTGATCGTGAAGTTTTGAAAAATATAAATGACGTTTTAGAGGATATTTACAAATTGCTATAAAATCCCCCTCAATCCCCCTTTACGAAAGGGGGAAGAAAAAGAAGGAAGCAAGAAGCATTCATGACAAGATTCGAAAAATTCATTTACGAGCATTTACATATTTTACGCCGCCTGGTGCAGGTAGCGGCACTGTTGTTTCTGGTTGCGGTACCGATTTTAAATAAATTTGGATTTAATGAAATTTTAGGTACATTTTATAGTATCAAAATTGGGAACCTGGATATCGTGGATCCGGCACTGATGCTGCAAAATATTCTTTTAACTAAAGAAATATATTTTCCCATGCTGTTAGCCGGCATTATTCCGCTGATTATCGCATTATTATTGGGGAAAGTTTTCTGTAGTTGGGTGTGTCCTTTTAACCTGTTTGCGGAATTTACCGATAAGCTGCGCAAGAAAATCCGCCCGAAAACGGTTAAATTTCACAACCACAATCCCAAGCCGCATTACTACTGGCTGGTATTCGGCATTATTCTGACCGCTGTGGCGGTACTGGGTGTTCCCCTGATTGCCTTGATCTCGATGCCGGGGCTCATCAGCGGGCAAATTGCCGATGCGCTTTTCTGGGGCAGCCTGGGATTCGAGATAATATTCGTGCTGCTTATTTTGACGGTCGAAGTTTTTTGGGCGCCGCGCTTCTGGTGCAAATATGCCTGCCCGGTAGGTGCCACTCTGTCGTTACTGCGCTCCCGCCACACCCTGAAAATTCATTACAACCCGCGGCAATGTTCCTGCAGTTCCAAGTACCTTCCCTGTAACAATGCCTGCCCGGTACAGTTAGACCCGCGGCATGCAGGGATTTATCCCTACTGTTACAACTGCGGCGAGTGTGTGGATGCCTGCCGACAGGAAGGGCAGGCACTTACCTTTACTTTACAACCGGCAGAAAAATTATCTGCCGCTCAAATACAAAACAGGAAACAAATGATTGATTAAAACAAGGAGTAACCCTATGGCACAGGAAGAACAAAAACAATCCCGCCGGAAATTCCTTTTCAGCCTGGGAATTATCGGTGTGATCATCATTGCCGTCGTAACATTCGCCCGGGATATGCTTCTTTACCTGTTCCCGCCGAAAAAGGAAAAGAAATTCCATAAATACCTGGTGGGAAAACGGGGCGAAATTGCAGTAGGTAAGGCGAAGGAGATAAAAATCGGAAAAACGCCGGTTTACGTGGTACACCTGGAAAAGGAATACAAAGTGTTTTCCGGTATTTGCACCCATCTGGGATGCATCATTCGCTGGGAAGAAGATAAAGGGCGCTTTTTTTGTCCCTGCCATAAAGGCATTTTCGATAAAACCGGCAAAGTAATCGGTGGACCGCCGCCCCGCCCCCTGGACCAATTCCGGGTTGAAGAAGAGGGTGATTTAGTGTTTATGTACGTGAAAAACAAAACAAGGGGGCCCTGGGCATGAGTGTAAAAAACTGGTTAAAAGAACGTTTTCCCATTGATTACAATAAGTTCATCGAAATCAATGAGAATATCTTCATCAAAGAACCCATTCCTAATCACATGAAGAAATGGTTCTATTGCACTGGCGCTACCCCGCTTATTTTGCTTAGTTTGCAGATAGTAACCGGCATTCTGCTCACTTTTTATTTTGTACCTTCGCCGGAAATGGCATACGAAAGCGTGAGGCATATTACCGAAGATGTGCGGTTGGGATTCTGGATTCGCGGTCTGCACCGCTGGGGTTCCAGCATGATGATTATTACCTTGCTGTTGCACATGACCAGGGTGTTCTTTACCCGGGCGTACCAGAAACCGCGGGAACTCAACTGGATTATCGGGGTGGTTCTATTCCTGCTCACACTGGCTTTTTCGTTTACCGGTTATTCGCTTACTTATAACCAACTTTCCTACTGGGCAACCACCGTGGGAACCAACATGTTCAAGCAGGTGCCTTTTATCGGGCACTGGGCGCTGGTGTTCCTGAGAGGGGGCGAGGAGGTAACTGCCAACACATTGACCCGCTTTTTTACCATACACGTGGGGCTGCTTCCACCGCTTATCTTACTGTTTGTTGCCGTGCACATCATTATTCTTAGAATTCACGGTGTTTCCGAACCGGAAGGATTTGAAAAAGGGCACTATGCTTTTTACCCTCATCACTTTTACAAGATCATCATCGTTACCCTTTTCGCGCCGGCGCTGGGCTTTTAGTGTAGGAGGATTAACGCTTCTCATTACTGTGGCGCTGACCATCTGGGAAACCGTGGTGCTATAAGGTTGCTGTTAAGAGTGGAAACCAGGGAATATATAATTGAATGAGGTTTTAAAAGTAAAGAATTGACAAAATTAACAGGAGGAAATATGGACACCATCAAAGCGCAACAATGGCTCATCGGAATATTTAGTGCGCTGTTAATTGTAATTCTCATCATTGTTGCCGGCGTGGAAATGAAGAAATCGCGTTCTTACAAGCCGGAAATTGAAATCGATAAAATGACTAAGAAATGCATCACCTGTCACGAGAAAAAGGGCATTGCGGTAAGCCAGATTGACGCCTGGAAAGAGAGCCAACACGCGGTAATGGGCATTGGCTGCTACGAATGCCACGAAGCAAAGAAAGGTGATTTCGATGCTTTTACCTGCAGCGAAAGCGACATCCTGGTTGCCCGCCATCCTACCCCCAAGGACTGCGCCCGCTGCCACAAACAGGAGGTGACCGAATTTTCCGAAAGCAAGCATGCCCACCAGTTCTGGCTGCTGAAAAATGCCGACCGGGCGGTGTTTGAGAATCCCATTTCCACCCGGCATGGCTGCGAGCAGTGCCATGCAATTGGCAATATTTGGCCCGATGGCAGCGTGGGCGAATGCGACGTTTGCCATGCCAAGCATTCATTCAGCAAAGCGGTTGCCCGCCAGCCGGAAACTTGCGGCGAATGCCATATGGGACCGGACCATCCGCACATTGAAATTTACAACGAATCCAAGCACGGCAATATTTTTAAAGCGAAGGGCAAGAATTGGGACATGAGCTATTCTACCAAGGATCACGAAAAAATTCCTATTGAAGTGCCGGTGTGTACTACCTGCCACATGGACGGTAATGATACCCAACCGATGACCCACAATGTGAGCGCCCGCTTAGCCTGGGAATCGCAAATGACCTGGAGCTTCCGCACCGTGTGGAACGAGAGCAAATTAGGCAACTGGCAAACCAAGCGCGAGCGGATGGAATCCACCTGCAAAAACTGCCATGCCCCGGATTTCGTGGAGATGTACTTGCTGACCGCCGACCTGGTAAACCTGCAGTATAATGAGATTCGCCGGGAATTTGTCCGCTGGACTAAAAAGCTTACTAATGAAGGAATCATCGACCGGCTGAAGGCTGATGGGAAATTTTATTCCAACCCGGTACTGAACGGTTTTGATGAATTGCCCGAACACAATATGTATTACGCCTGGCACCACGAGGGACGCCGTTACCGCCATGGTGCCGAAATGATGGGCGCCGATTACACCCAATGGCACGGCATCTGGGAAATACAGGAAGACCTTGTTGAGTTGATTACCTGGGCAGCAGAACACGGCGATGCTGAGGCAAAAAAATGGGTGGATTCAAACCATCCGTCAAAATTTGCTACTTTCGCACTTTATGATGTTCCGGGAAATGAATGGAACATCGGCGTAAAAACCAACACCACCCCGTTTTTGTATAACAATTACCCGGATTACTGGGAGCGTATTTACCAGAACGTGGAAGCCGCCTACCAACACGGGTTGCTTTCCGAAAAACAGTGGAATTTGTGGCTCAAACGCTATAAAAATAAAGATTATTACCTGGGCTTGAAATTTAAAGCGGATTCCACCTGGAATTATTACAAAGAGCGCAACGATTATGATTTCAAGAAAATGAAAGAGCAGGTTATCGACCTAATTCTGCCGGGGAAACCGTTCTACAAAAAATAACTTAAATTATAAAACCGGCAGCAGTGGCAAAACATGACCGCCGCTGCCGGTTTTTTATTATAGATCCTGATATCTTTTTAATTATATAAATAACTTTCCTAACATTTTCTGACGCAGGATTATTCACATCATCGTTATACCTCACTACTTTTCATTCGCAGAGATCGAATAATGTCAAACGATTTAAACGGAAATAAAAATATAGATCAACAAATACCCCGAATATTCTTTTTGGGAATATTGTGGGGAGTGCTGGAATTATTCGTAGCCGCCCGGATAAAAGCATTGCAACCGGCATTAGCAGGAATCACCATCCCGTTTGTTATAATTCTATTTATTCTTGTTGCCAAATATTTTGCACCTACACGCGGAACAATTCTTTTAATGGCAATAATCCCGGCACTCTTTGAATTCTTTTTTGCGGGAATGATTTTACACGGACCGTTTATGGCAATTTTGCTGGAAGCCTTTTTAGCAGAAGTCGCCTTTACACTATTAGGTTTCCGAATAGTTACTTTTTTAAGCACGGGCGTTCTCATAGAACTTTACAGCGCTTTTCATCCGCTACTTTCAAGGGGAGTATTTTGTCAATCCGGTCATTTTGTTAAATTTGAGCGATGGCTGGTAAATTTACTCCGGTTGGGTTTACCCGAAGAGATTTCACGCAGTACGATAACGTTCATTTTATTATCCTTTCATATTTTTGCCGGTATATTGGCAGGTTTATTAGGTTGGGTTATTGTTCAATATATGGCGCAAAAAATGCGGTACCTGGTATCCGGTGCCGGATATTATATTCGGATAGACAAATCTAAACCTGTCGGGAAAATTCCGGTATTTATTGGCAATCGGGTATTCACGAAAACGAACTGCAACAACCATCGGGAATCCCGGATCGGTTTTGGTGAAACAATTAGATTTCGACAAACTATAAAAATAAGCGGGTTCTTGGAAATCAGGTGCCATCAATGGATGAAATTTACCTCTTAATTATCGGTGCAGGCAAGGGCGGTATGAGCCTGTTGCAGATGTTCAACGCAATGGAAAATGTAAGAATTTTAGCCGTTATAGACCGAAATCTTCACGCCCCGGGAATACAGCTTGCGAAAAAAATGAACATCCCGGTGGGTAATGATTGGAAGAAATATTGTCTTAATCATCATCTGGACATCATTCTTAATGTAACCGGCGACAATATCCTCCGTGAACAGTTGGAAAAATATAAAAGAGCACAGACCGAAATAATTGATGGCAGAAGCACGCACTT
>MVCZ01000180.1 GCA_002049825.1 Candidatus Zhuqueibacterota bacterium 4484_188 | reverse complement strand
GATTTGTCAGATGTGCGCTTCCGACTGCTGTTGGATATGTTGCTTATGCACCTGAATTATCACACCGAACAAAGGGTTCAATTAAAATCTTTGAAAATGTATCTCTAGTAATAGTAATTATATTTGCTGCTCAAAACGAGACAAAGAAAGCAAAACAGAAGGAATTCACGTGGCAAAGAACAAAACACAAACGGTAATGGACAAACTGGTTTCGTTAACCAAGCGCCGGGGATATGTTTTCAGAAGCAGCGAGGTTTATGGCGGTATCAATAGCTGTTACGACTACGGTCCCCTGGGTGTTGAGCTGAAAAAGAATATTAAAGAACTCTGGTGTTGGACGCCGGCATTTTAATGCACCCCCGGGTATGGGAAGCATCGGGGCATGTGGAGGGATTTACTGATCCGACGTGCCGATCAACTTGATCAGGTGTGGTGTCCGGAAAAGCCCTCCAAGCATCCCGGCGAGTGCGGCGGCGAACTGACCGAACCGCGCATGTTTAACCTGATGTTCAAAACCTTTATGGGACCGGTGGAAGATGAATCCAGTGTGGTGTACCTTCGCCCGGAGACCGCCCAGGGAATCTATGTGAATTTCCACAACGTCAGGGAAGCCGGGCGGCAGAAAATTCCCTTCGGCATTGCCCAAATCGGAAAGGCGTTCCGCAACGAGATTACCCCGGGGAATTTTATTTTCCGTACCCGGGAGTTCGAGCAAATGGAAATGCAATATTTTGTGAAACCCGGGACTGACGAAGAATGGTTTGAATACTGGAAACAACAGCGCATCGATTGGTATCAGCGCCTGGGAATTCGCCGGGAAAAACTACGCTTCCACGAACACGGCAAAGGTGAACTGGCTCACTACGCCAAAGCCGCTTTCGATATCGAGTATGAATTCCCTTTCGGGTGGAGCGAGATCGAGGGCATTCACAACCGCACCGATTTCGACCTGAAACGCCACCAGGAGTATTCCAATAAAGACCTGCGTTATTTCGACCAGGAAGCCGGGGAAAAGTATATTCCCTACGTTATCGAAACATCCACCGGTGTAGACAGGCTGATGCTGACCGCCCTGGTGGACGCGTACGAAGAGGAAGAGGAACGGGTGGTGCTGCGCCTTAAGCCGCAAATTGCCCCGATAAAAGTCGCAGTTCTTCCGCTGGTTAAAAAAGACGGTATGCCGGAAGTGGCGCGCAAAATCTTTAAAGCGCTGCAAAAAGATTTTAAGGTATTTTACGATGAAGCCGGTTCGATCGGTCGGCGCTACCGCCGGCAGGACGAAGCCGGAACTCCCTACGGAGTTACTATTGACGGGCAAACCCTGGAAGACAACACCGTCACCGTGCGCGAACGCGACAGTATGGAACAGGTGCGTGTCTCTATCGATAAAGTGCAGGAGTATCTGCGGGAAAAGATTTTGTGATTTATCGTATGGCGGTTTTTCCCCAGTGCAACTGGGTTTTACCGTGAGAACAACTTTGTGAATCCTCTATTTCGGATAGACACAAAGTAGAGGTTCGGTATCTATTTAACCGGTTCATATTTTGCCGAACTACTAAGGTGTAAGCATTTATGCCATACATTTTGCACGATAAAATAAGAAGAATAAAACATGGAAGATCAATTCAATGCATTCCTGAAAGTTTTAAACTCTTTTGATAAACACCGGGTGAAATATGTTCTTATCGGGGGTGTCGCAATGATACTCCATGGTATGGAGAGACTCACGCGGGATATTGATATTTTTATTAAAATGAATCACGAAAATGTAGCAAGACTGAGGGAAGCATTATTTTCAATTTTTAAAGATGATTACGTAGGTGAAATTACTTTTGAAGAATTTGATAAATATCCGGTTATTCGGTATGGAACTCCCGATGGTTTTCATATTGATTTCCTGGTTCGTATAGGAGAATTATTTTCTTTTGAAGATTTGGAATATGAGATTATTGAATACCAGGGGATAAAAATTAATATCGCGACCCCGGAAATGTTGTTTAAACTCAAGAAAAATACCATTCGGGAAAGAGACAAAATAGATGCAATATTTCTGAAGGAACTTATTAAAAAAAGAAAGTCTCGTTCATCAGATGAGAATTAAATCAGTAAAAAACATCTGAAAAGGTGGGAACATGCCGGTCTATAAATTCAAAACATTTGAAGAGGCAGAACGCGCCCTGTGGAATTTTAATCCCGATGAGGCATATTATGCAAGAGTAGCTGAATTGTGGAATTTTGCTAATAAACTTTCCCCGGTTTCCTATCCCAGGGGAATTTTCAAATTCCGAAGCCTTGAAGAAGCAAATAAACAGCGGGAAGAATGGGAATTAAATCGCGCCAGAGAAATACAGTCGAAACGAAGATTGAAGGCAAATAAAGGATAATCGGTTTTGAATTACCTGGCACATTTATATTTGGCGGATGAATCGGCGGAATCGGTAATCGGCAACATGCTGGCTGATTTTGTGAAGGACGATTTCCGGGAAAAATACAGCGACGAAGTCTGCCGCGGAATTTTACTCCATCGTAAAATTGATGTGTTTACCGACGCCCACCCGGTTTTTATCGATAGCCGGAATCGCCTGGACGAAAAGTTCCGGTTGCTGAAGGGCATCATCATCGATGTATTCTATGACCACTTCTTAGCCCGGAACTGGGAGCAGTTTTCTGCTGTTCCCCTGGAACAGTTTTGCAGCCGGGTGTACGCCATATTCCACGAGAATCGCACCTTGCTGCCGCAACGACTACTGAAATTCCTCCCACGAATGATTTCGGAAAACTGGTTGCTATCCTACCGCGAGGTGGAAGGAATCAGCTGGACGCTGCGTGGGCTGTCAAATCGGCTCAGCCGGAACCCGCCTTCAGACATATAATTACTTTTCACAGCTGAGGGTACTTTTATTTACTCTCCATTTTTCTTCTTGACACCCACCATTTTTTTTGCTATTTTCGACTGATGAGTCGAATAACAACCAAGGGGTTGAAATGGGGATTGAGGAGCGAAAACAACGGGAACGAAATGCGCGGGTGCGGCTGATTCTGCAGGCGGGACTTGCGACCTTTGCCAAATACGGCTACCACGGCACCAGCATGGATTTGATTGCCGGGGAAGCCGAGCTGGGCAAAGCCACTCTCTACTATTATTTCAAAAGCAAGAATGAATTGCTGTTGGGGATTCTGAAAAACGGGTTGATCTCTTTTTTCACGCGGTTGGAAGAGGCGTGGCAGGAGGTCGATTCACCCATTGAAAAACTGGAAATCGTGACCGACATCGGGGCGGATTTCTTTCGGGAAAATCCCGATTATTTTAAACTCTACAATTACATGGCTTCACATCCTTCGTTGCGGGAACGCGGGTTCCGGGAGCTCCATGAAGTGGTGGTGGAGAAATTCTCCAAAATCCGGGATATTTTTGCCGTAGCACTGCGCCGGGGTTTGATTAAACCGCAACCGCTGGATTCCCTGGTGGAAATATTTGGCTCGATGGTAATGGGAATGGGCATGCTTTCCGGTGCGCACCCGTCGCCGGAGCAACTGAAAGAAAAAGCGCGGCTCATCCGGGAAGTGTTTTTGAACGGTATTTTAAAAAAGGAGTAACCGATGATACGTGTCACACGCTGGGTAGTAAAATATCCCTGGTGGGCTATTCTCAGTATTCTGCTGATCACCGTTTTTTTAGGCTACAACATCCGTTTCATCAAGGTGGATCCGGACATCACCTCTTCCCTGCCGCAGCATATTCCCGCCAAGCGATTGTACGATCGGATGAACGAGATTTTTCCCAGCAAAGATATGGTGCTGATTGCGCTGGAAAGCGACAGCATCTTCACCCCGGAAATTATTTCTGAGATTTTTGAAATAACCACGCACCTGGAAGACATGCCGGATGTCTATTCGGTACTCAGCCCCACAAATGTGAAAATCATTTCCGGGACCGAAGAAGGGATGGAGGTGAAGGAAATTTTAAGCGAACCGCCCAAAACGCCCGAAGCGGTTGCCGACTTCCGCCACAAACTTTTTAACAGCGATCTGCCCATTGAAAATCTGATTTCCAAAAACGGCGATATGGCGGGCATCATGGTGTTCCTGAAAAACACGGTGAAAGCGGAAGACGCCGCCAAGGAAATAGTGGATTATGTGGACTCGCTCAAGATTTCCGTTCCGGTTTACATTACCGGCAAACCGGCGCTGGTGCTGCACGTGGGACGGGGTATCGGTCGGGATATGGGGGTGCTGTTTCCGCTGGTTATTTTGCTCATTATCGTAATTCTCTGGCTCAGTTTCCGCAGTTTCCGGGGGATTCTGCTGCCGCTCTCGGTGGTGCTCATCAGCATTGCCTGGACCATGGGAATTATGGCGCTTGCTGGGGTGCCTATTAGTCACTCCACCAACATGCTGCCTATCCTGCTGGCATCCATTGCCGTGGCGGACGGGATTCACATCCTCCACCGCTATTACGACCGGATTATTCCCAACCGATCTTCCGGTGAAATAATAACCGAAGTCATGGCAGAACTGAACACCCCGGTTATCCTGACCTCGGTAACCACCGCATTCGGTTTCCTGGCGCTGAACACTTCCCGGGTCAGTTCGGTGGGCGACTTAGGGGTGTTTACCGCGGTGGGGGTGATGGCGGCGATGGTTTTTTCGCTCACGTTTATCCCCGCTGTGCTTTCGCTGATGAAAGTTCCTCGCCGGCTTCTGAAGGGTGATCATAATCCGCGGGTGCAGAAAATTGCCCTGGCGTATGGCAGGTTCATTATTGAAAAGCGAAAATACCTGCTGGGGTTTATTCTGCTGATTGTGCTGCTCTCGGTTGTTGGATTCCCGCAAATTCACATCGAAAACAATACCATAAATTACTTGCCCAAATCGGACCCGGCGCGGGTAGCTTACGAGAAAATAAACGAGCACTTTGCCGGCACTACCTTTTTAACCGTGCTGGTGGAAGGCGATCAGCCGGATCAAATCAAAGAGCCGCAGGTTTTGCAGGATATGATTCAACTGGAACAATACCTGAAGAGCCTGCCGCATGT
>MVCZ01000179.1 GCA_002049825.1 Candidatus Zhuqueibacterota bacterium 4484_188 | reverse complement strand
TCTGATTGCCTTTCACTGTTTTGGGATGGCTCGTATCTTGTTGTCAAATAAAGCGGGGTGAAAATATGTGTCTTGCTGTTCCCATGAAATTAATTGCACGCGATGGTGAAATCGGAACGGTGGAGTTAGGGGGCGTGGAACGAAAAATAAGCCTGATGCTTTTACCCGATGCCAAAATTGGTGAATACATGGTAGTGCATGCAGGTTTCGCGATACAACGGTTGGATGAAGTGGAAGCAAAGAAAACCCTCGATCTGCTCATGCAGATGGGAGAAGGTTACGGCGAATCGATCTCGCTGGATTTCTCCGATTCGAGTGGTGACAACAAGCCCGATCCCGAGTAGGAATCCCGAAACAGTTGACAAAGCAATATGGTAGTGTCTAAGCGAATATACGTTCGGGGGATTGTCCAGGGAGTTGGGTTCCGTCCATTTGTTTATAATCTGGCAAAAGAGCTGCGATTATCCGGTTGGGTGCTGAATGATTCATTTGGCGTCACTATAGAAATAGAAGGACCCTCGAAACGGGTAAAGCGATTCCTCGCCGTCTTGTCCGATAATCCACCGGTTCTTGCACAGATTACCGACATTCGGATTGAAGATTTACCCGAATTTGGCGCAAAGGATTTTGTTATTAAAGAAAGCCGGGAGCGCCGGGAAAAGTTTACCCTGATTTCTCCCGATATTTCCATTTGTGATGAATGCCTGCAGGAATTGTTCGATAAAAATGACCGGCGTTACCGCTACCCGTTTATTAACTGTACCAATTGCGGACCGCGCTATACTATTATAAAAGACATTCCCTATGACCGACCGAAAACAACCATGGCAGAATTCCGGATGTGCTCCCGGTGCGAGCAGGAATATCGTAATCCGGCAAACCGGCGTTTTCATGCCCAGCCCAATGCCTGTCCGGTCTGCGGACCGCATGTTTGGTTGGTTGATTCCGAAGGGAAAAGCTATCAAGGGACTGGGCGGGTTTCACCTGGCAGTTGACGCGTTGAATGACCGGGCAGTCAGGGAACTGCGGCGGCGTAAAAACCGCTATGAAAAGCCATTTGCTCTGATGAGCCCGGATCTGCAAAAAGTTGAAAAGTTTGCCCGCATCGAACCCATTGAGCGCAGTTGAAAAGTTTGCCCGCATCGAACCCATTGAGCGAAAGATTCTGGAATCTCCCCAGAGACCGGTGTGCTTGTTAAAGAAACTCCCGGACAATGAAATCGCCAACTCCGTTTCGCTCCGTTTCGCCGGACAATGAATACCTGGGAACCATGCTACCGTATACCCCACTGCATTACCTGATTTTAACGGAGGGCGATTTTACCGCGCTGGTAATGACCAGCGGCAATATGAGTGACGAACCGATTGTGCACACTAACCGGGAAGCGCTCCATCGGCTGGGGCGGGTGGCGGATTACTTTTTATTGCACAACCGGGAAATTTACCAGCGGGTAGACGATTCGGTGGTGCGAATGATGAGCGGCGATTTATCTTTTATTCGTCGCAGCCGGGGATTTGCACCCCTGCCGGTGATGATTAACCGGAACTTGCCGCCGGTTTTAGCAGTGGGCGGGGAATTAAAAAACACCTTTTGCCTGAACAAATCGCGCTACTTTTTCCTGAGCCAGCATATTGGTGATCTGGAAAATGTTGAGACATTGGAATTCTTTGAAGAAGGGGTTCAACATCTCCGGAAAATCCTGGAAATTCAGCCGCAACTGATTGCCTACGATCTACACCCGGACTACCTGTCCACCAAGTGGGCGTTAGGGCAGCAGGAACTTCCTGCCATGGGCGTTCAGCATCATCATGCCCATGTGGCATCCTGTATGGCAGAAAAAGGACTGACCGGAAAAGTGATTGGTTTTTCGCTGGACGGAACCGGCTACGGAACCGATGGAACAATCTGGGGAGGAGAAGTGCTCATTGCCGATGAACTCGGTTTTGAGCGAGCGGCGCATTTGAGACAGGTGAAGATGCCCGGGGTTGAAAAAGCCATTAGAGAGCCGTGGCGTATGGCGCTGGCGTATGCCCTGGAAGCCGGGCTGGAATTGGACGTCGGGAAATATTTTACCGATGTGTCCGGAACGGAAGCCGACCTGGTAAAGCAAATGTTGCGGAAAAATTTGAATTCGCCGGTCACCAGTAGTTGCGGTCGATTGTTCGATGCGGTGGCGGCACTTGCCGGTTTGCGTCACCGGGTTGGTTACGAGGGACAGGCAGCCATGCAGTTGGAAGCCCATGCTGTTTGCTTCGCATCCGTTAAAGGAACCGGCTACAGGTTCGAAATCGAAGTAGAAGAGAATAAATTGGTTTTGGACTGGCGCCCGGTTATTCGCCAGGTGCTGAAAGATGCGGCGCAAAATTACCCGGCGGGGATGATCGGTATAAAATTCCACCGGGGAATCGTCCGGGCTTTCGCCAGGATAGCTGATCTGCTTCGCGAGAGGTTTGCGCTTGACCGGGTGGTCCTTAGCGGTGGTTGTTTTCAGAACCGGTATTTAACCGAAAATCTTTCCCGGCGATTGACAAAGCGTGGTTTTCGGGTTTATTATCAAACACTGGTGCCGCCGAACGACGGCGGGCTGGCGTTGGGACAGGCGTATATTGCGGCTCATGTATTACAAAAAAGTAAAGGTGCGTTGTGAAACATCTGGTGGAATTCAGAGATAAAGAAATTGTCAAAAAATTAGTGAAACAGATTAGCAATATTGCCGAAGGCGTTCCGAAAGTGAAACTCATGGAAGTGTGTGGAACGCACACCATGTCCATCGCCCGGTTCGGAATACGGCGGTTTTTACCGGAAAATGTTGAATTGATTTCGGGACCGGGCTGCCCGGTTTGTGTGACACCCAATGCCTACCTCGATCATGCGATTGCCCTGGGGCGATTGCCCGGTGTAACCCTGACCACTTTCGGGGATATGATGCGGGTTCCGGGTTCTTCCGGCAGCCTGGAACGGGAAAAAGCCGCCGGACGGGATATCCGGGTGGTGTATTCCACTATGGACGCTTTACAGATTGCCCGGGAAAATCCCGACCGGGAGGTAATTTTCCTGGGTGTCGGTTTCGAAACCACAGCTCCCACTATTGCCGCTTCCATCCTGATGGCGCACCGGGACGGGTTGAAAAATTTTTCCGTGTTGTGTGCTCACAAAACCATGCCGCGACCTATGGAAATACTGGCGTCAGGAAACGAAGTAAAGCTAAATGGATTTATTTGTCCGGCACACGTCACAGCAATTATTGGTGCGAAGGCTTACCAATTCCTGGCGGAACAGTATGGAAAGGCGTGTGCCGTGGCGGGATTTGAACCGGTGGATATCCTGGAGGGAATCTACCTGTTAGTCAGGCAGGTTCGTGAGGAGAAGCCTCGGGTAGAGAACCAGTATTCCCGCGTGGCTACCTGGGAAGGGAACAAGCAGGCGCAAAAGATCATTGAGCAAGTTTTCGAACCAGCCGATGCGGAATGGCGGGGAATTGGCACAATCCCGGAGAGCGGTTTGAAAATCCGGGCGCTTTATGAGGAATACGATGCGGAGAATCAATTTCAGGTGGAAATAGAACCGACCCGGGAGCACCCCGGTTGCATTTGTGGCGAGGTTATGAAAGGCAGTAAAAAACCGCCGGAATGCAACTTGTTTGGCTCGGTTTGCACCCCGGAATACCCGGTAGGTTCCTGCATGGTTTCCAGCGAAGGCACCTGTGCGGCATATTATAAATATGAGCGGTTGTAACGGCTGGGTGTCTCGACGAAAACATATTATAAATATGAGCGGTTGTAACGGCTGGGTGTCTCGACGAAAACAAAAGGTAAAGCTTGTCTGTCCGGACAAAATTTTAATAGGAGCGAAAGTGAAAACTCAAATGAAACACGAAAAGATTCTGCTTTCCCACGGTAGCGGCGGAAAATTAAGCTTTTTCCTGCCCGTGTTAGAGAATCCGTATCTCGAATCGCTGGATGACGGCGCAATTTTCAGTGTGAAAGGAGAAGCCTGGGTAATGACCACCGATTCTTACGTGGTGGACCCGATATTTTTTCCGGGAGGCGACATCGGCAAGCTCGCCGTTTCGGGAACGATTAACGATTTAGCCGTGATGGGTGCCGTCCCCAGGTATCTCAGTCTGGGAATGATAATCGAGGAAGGATTTTCGTTTAGTGATCTTGAGAAAATACTAACCTCGATTCAGGACACCTGTCAGCAGGCAGGCGTAGTGGTGGTAACCGGTGACACCAAAGTAGTGCCGCGCGGGTTCATGGATAAACTATTTATTAACACCAGCGGTATTGGCAGAATTCCCGATAATTTCCGAATGTCACGAAAAATTCAGGCGGGTGATAAGATATTAATCAACGGAACAATTGGTGATCATGGAACGACGATTATGGGGCAGCGGGAAGGGCTGAAAATGAAAAGCAGCCTGACGTCTGACTGTGCACCTCTGAATGATCTCATTCGTTTGCTGCATCCATTTGGTCAGGCAATTCGTATGATGCGCGATCCGACCCGGGGAGGTGTAGCAACTACCCTGAACGAAATTGCCGAAGGAACGGATTACGGATTAATTATGTGGGAAGAAAATTTACCGACTAAAGCAGAAGTAAGCGGTTTGTGTGAAATCCTGGGCTTAGACCCGCTCTACATTGCCAACGAAGGGAAAGTGCTTATTATTGCAGAAAGTAGCGCCGCGGAAAAAATTCTGTCCGTTTTAAAGTCGCACCCGTTGGGCGAAGATGCACAAATTATTGGCGAAGTAGTAGAAGAGTATCCCGGCAAGGTAGTGCTGGAAACCCAATTTGGCAGTCGCCGGATTATCGATATGTTGACCGGCGAACAACTCCCCCGAATTTGCTGAGCAATTTTATTCAATTATAATTCTTAGGAAAAATATCTGATTTCTTGTCAGATTTAAGAATAGTCTCACTTGAAATCTGGAAATCACGATTTTTTCTCGCCAGTTAACATATTGAATTCTTGATAATTAGTAAGCTAAATATTACATAGTATGTTTGTGGCACAATGATTGCGGTTTTATCTACAGTATGAAACTCAGAGAATTGCTAATGCAGAAGAAGATACTTATTGCCGACCGTGATCCTGAAGTAGGACAGAGTTTAAAGGAATATCTCGATCTTGACTATGAAGTGTTTCTGGCAAATGATGCACTGGAAATATTCACCATTTTAAAAAAGACCAAAATTGACTTGTTCCTTACCGGCATTGATATTCCCAATGTTAGCATTCTGGATTTGCTACAGCGCGTAAAAAATAAGTACCCGGATTTACCGGTGTTTGTCATGTACATATTCTGCGATTGCACCTTTGAAATGGAAAAAAATGTTCGTGAACTTGCCCAGGCTATTTTTCT
>MVCZ01000178.1 GCA_002049825.1 Candidatus Zhuqueibacterota bacterium 4484_188 | reverse complement strand
ACGTCATCCACCCAGTTTTTAAGGGTACCGGCATTGGAATCGAAAAACTCGCCCACTACCATACCGGGGTCTTTCCCGCCATCGTGCAGATGGTCTAACAAATCGCCGACAAATTCCGGCGGAAAGTGTTTTACCGCATCCATCCGGAATCCCCGAAACCCGACGGTATCCCATAACCAGTCAGTCCAGCCAAACAGGACATCTTTGGTGCTTTGCACCGTCTGATCGTAGTCATAGTAAAACCACATCCAGTCCCAGTCACCGCTGAGGTGTGTAAATATAGTGGTCGGAGTAATCTCCGTTTTGGTTGGACAAATCGACATAGATTGTATCGCCCGCAGGGTTAAAATCGCCGGTATTCAATGTGAGGGCGAATTCATCAATCCCGCAGCCGCCGGCATCCACCGATGCCAGGTAATTTCTTCCCAGGATAACCGGGTTATTCGGTTCGCCGCAGTCGCCGCCGCCGTTTGGCTCCGACTCCGAAGCATCCGGCAACCCCTGCCAGCCGACCTGGTTGGTCCAGAGGTAAATTTTGTACGGTTTGTTATAAAAATTGGAATGCTGTGATGCGGAACGGATTTTAAAATAGTAAGTTCCGCTGCCGCGAGCGGTAGCACCACCAATCGGTAGCGCGGAACGAAAACGATCCGAAGGGTAGGGGTTATCCCCGTTGTTCACCTTGGTTACGGTGTAGTTTTCAATCCAGCCTTCCACGGCGGGATTGTTTTCCGCCACGCCGCCGTCCCGGTGATTATACACTACATCTGCCACCGCTTTTATCCCGTATGTGTTAAAAGTGCTCAGGAGTGCGTCCACGTCGGAGCGTTGCCCGAAACGGGTAGCACCGCCGCCGTATTCTCCCAGGTCAAATAAATCTTTCGGGTCGTAGCCATTGCTGTAACTGCCGGAACTGGCGCGGGAAAGCGGCGGCAGCCAGATGTGGGTAAAACCGGCGTCGGCAAGTTGTCGCGCCTTGGCGTTCAGCGTATCCGCCCACAGGAATCCGTCGGGTGTGCCCGGGTAGTCCCAGTACCAACCCTGCATCATGAAATCCTGCGCAAAAGTCAGCATTCGTAAAAACAGAAGCAGGAGAATTGCCTTTGTCAGACAGGATTGTATTTTATGAGCGCGTAATTTCATTTTGACCACCTACCTGCTTCTTCTGGTAATGTTTTCCTGCAGGTAAGCCTCGTTTCTCGGGTCGCGGTACACCGGGTTGGGGGCGGGGTTGTAGCCGAAAACCACGTGAATAAAACGGTTCACGATAAATCCGGTGGCGCCCCAGATGACATGGTCGTGGAAATGGTAAAAGTAAACTTCGTAAAATTTGCCGCGGTATTCCCATTTTTTTATTTCAAAATGCTCGTTCGTAAGAAACAGTCTAAGCGGCACTTCCAGAACTTCGGCGACCTCATCAGTGCTCAATCGAAAGGAGGGAGAGGGTTTTAGAATACCCACAAACGGGGTAATGAGAAAATTGGTGACTGTGTACAAATCATCCAGTTGCCCGATAACCTGAATTTCTTCCGGGTGAACTCCGATTTCCTCGTCGGTTTCCCGCAGTGCGGTTTGCAGCAGAGATGTGTCTGCCCGGTCGTGCATGCCGCCGGGAAAGGAAATCTGTCCTTTGTGGTGTTCCACCAACTCGGTTCGCCTGGTAAAAATCAGATAGGGCACGCTTTCCCGGTTTAACAGTGGAATCAGCACCGATGCCTGCCGGGACCCATTGACCGACAATTTTCGCGGCTGGTAAGTTTTCAGCACCCGTCGAATTGTCTCTTCCGCCTGCTGAAAATTTTGGATTTTATTTTGAGCTTCTCTCATCTTTCAATTCCCTATCCATTAAGTTGAAAATATAGATAATAAATCAACCGAATGAAATATCGGAAAGAAGAAAAATTGCTTTTTTTCTGCCAGGAGAAGAATATGGTGAACCTGGAACAATCCGGTTATGTTACCAATATCCGCAACCGGAATTTGTTTTCTGTTTACAGCTTAAAAGTCGGCTGTGAATTCTAAACGGATGAGACCGGTAGTAAGTTTTGCAGGCGGAAATGCGAAAGCGAGTTAATTTCCACCTTTTTCGAACCATTTTGCCAGCACTCGTTCTGCGGGTTTGTGTTGCGGGGTAAATCCGTGGTTTTGTTCCCCGACTACCCGGTCTGTATTGGGAAACTATTTCCAGAAATAAATGCCGCTAAATCACTCCTTGTCCCAGAAAGTGCGGAAAAAGGCTTCGTAGCAATCCGCCTGGAGTTTGAAAGCTTCGCTTTGCGGGAAGCTAGTAAAAGGGCGAACCATTCCCAGGGGCGGACAGCGGTTTCGAATTTTCTTTTGTAACCAATCTCGGTAAAAAATTAAATCAACCAGACGGCGGCTCCCCAAAAGCTGTGGGGAAGGGGCACCTGGTAATCCAGGATAAGAATCCGGTCGGCAACCTGTTTTACTTCCTGCAGAATTTTCCGCCGGGTCTCCGGCGGCAATTAGTGCAGAAAAAACGACATGGTGGCGTATTCGAACTTGCTATCGAGCACCGCCGTTAATTCGGTGACGTCGGTACACAGAAACTCGACATTATCCGCACCCTCTTTCTCCTTCCGCTTCCTGGCGGTGCGGATCATCTTTCCTGGCGGTGCGGATCATCTTCTCGGACAGGTCCACACCGGTTACCGAACGGCTTCTCTCAGAGAGTTTCATAACGAATCCGCCGGTGCCGCAGCCCACGTCCAGCACGGCGCTCCCGTCGGGAATCAGGCTAAAGATTTTCCGGCGAATTTTGTTCTCCCGGGTATTGATGAACCGGGCATAAAACCAGCCGTCGTACCAATGTTTTCGTATCAGCGTGTCGGATATTTTATTTCCACCTGGTTCGGAGAAGCGTGAAATCTTTTTTTCTGTCTTCTCGGCACAGTTGGTGAATGCACTCAATTTCGTCCCCGGTTTTTTTAAGCTGCGTTCGCGAAAGAATTTGATCACCATACAGGGCTTCGGATTTAAAAACCACCTCAATTTCCGCCGGTCGTTTTTTCCGGAATACCTCCGGCGGCACGGTTTCCAGGGCAAGGGTCATGTAAACGGTGTGGTTCACGTGGCGATTGATGTCCAAGTCGCCGCGGCGCACTTTGAAGGTCAATTCCAGGTCTGCTTGTTCTGGTACCGGTAAAGGGGGAAAAGTGTGTGTGACAGCTTTCTTTTCTATCGGTGCAAAATTGATATTCAGGTTTTCCAGGTTTACCGGTTGCTTGGTGCGCAAGTTTAGTGCGACAAAAGACGTGGTTGCCGCTAACACACGTTCACCCCTGGCGTCGGTCATTTCAAAATCCCGCAGCCCGAAAAATTCCTGCTGTTCGGAGGGCCAGGTGCGAACGGTAACCGTTTCTTTCCAATCCGGGTATCGCTGAATAATCACATGGTAGTGAGACAATACCCAGGTAAGCCCCCGGCGAAAAAGCTCCTGCACCGAAAGTCCTAACACCTGGGAGTGTTCCAGTGCCGCATCCTGCAGGAAGTTCAGCAGCGTGAGCACTTTTGCTTTTCCCTGGTGGTCCGCTTCGTGGGAGCGCACCTCATACTGTTTGGTTAGAATTTTTTCCACAAATTTTCCTTTATTATTTCCCCGGTGGGGTGAAAATCAGGCACCCGGTTCATTCAGCGAAGCGGCACCAATTGAATCTCGAACAGTTTGGGCCACAATTTCCCGGTGATAAAAAGACGGTCTTTCGCCGCATCGTAAGCGATTCCGTTCAGCACGTCCACCCGGCGGTATTCCGATTGATCTCCCAGGATTCCCTTCAAATTTATCCAGCCCGCTACCGCGCCGTTTTGCGGAGAAATAATAACAATCCGATCAGTTGGCCAGACATTGGCAAAAATTTTCCCCTTAATGAATTCCAATTCATTGAGCCCGGTAACCGGGGTACCGGAGTCGGTCACTTTCAGCGTGTCTTCCACCTCGAATGTCCCCGGATTCAGGAATTGCAGTGTGGCGCTGCCGTCGCTCATGATTAACCGCTCGCCATTATAGGTGAGTCCCCACCCCTCGGTGGTGTAATAAAATTCGTCGATTAGCGAAAAACTATCCCGGTCGTAGATAAAGCCTTTGTACTGCTGCCAGCTTAACAGGGCGATTTTGTGGTTAAACAATGCGATGCCTTCGCCAAAAACATCTGCCGGCAGCATAGTGTATTTTAGTAAGCTGCCAGTCGTCAGTTCGACTTCCCGCAAACTGGATTGTCCCAGCAAGCCGGTGCTTTCGTATAAAACCCCGTCTTTAAAAACCAGTCCCTGGGTAAAGGCACCCGGGTCGTGGGGGTACACCTGCACAATCCGATAGCTGTAAATTTGCATGGCAGTCAATTTTGCCGGAACAAAAAACAGAAAGATGAGAGCCCAGAGCGACAATGCCGGTAAGAAAGCAGAATATGCAGATAAATTTTTCATTTTTCACTGTTCAACAAGTATTCATCATCCGGTTACTTTTCCAGAACCGCTTCCACCACTGTAATGCGATTTTCCGCAAGATTACGAACCACGTTTTTTCCCATTTCGATAAACCGCTCCCGGAAAACAAGATGTAAATCTAACGATTTTTTAGGAGAACGGGAAACGGTATCTACTCTTTTCCGGTACCACGAAAGTGATTCTTCGGTGGTGTCTTCCCAAAAAATTTCCCGGAATTGTAACGTTTGCAGAATCTGTCGGGTTTCATCTGCCGCGGATAAAAAATTAATTGACCCATCGGTTGCCCAGGGCACCGGAAAATGAGGCGGCTGGCGGGAACCGCTGAAAATTTCGTGAATAACCAATTGTCCGCCCGGTTTCAGCACCCGGTGGCATTCGGAGAACAGCGCCTTTTTGTCGGGGATGTTGAGCGCCACATGCTGCAGCCAGATTGTGTCGAATATTCCTGTTTTCACCGGAAGATGCAACGCGTTGCCCTGCAGGAAATCGGTTGCACCGGAAAATCCACCGTAATGGGAAAGCAGTTGTGCAACCTGGCAAAAATCGCCGGTGAGGTCTATTCCCACCACCCGGCAGAGAAATTCGGCTACCAGCACCCGCGCCGGTCCGCCCAAACCACAACCCGGTAATGGGAAATTATTTTCCGCTCTATTTTGTTCTCAGACATTTTCCGCGCTGCTGTTCTCATTCCGAAAGAAAATGCCGGGAAGTTTTCCTCCCCGGCGATTGTGTTGAATACTCTGTTTGCTTTACCGAAGCAGCATCATTTTCTTCACCTGCACAAAATTACCTGCCTGTAATCGGTAGTAGTAAATGCCGCTGGCAACACTGTTTCCGGCGTTGTTTCTGCCATCCCACACTACGGACTGTGTCCCGGCTGCCTGGTTGCGGTTCACCAGGGTTCGCACTTCCTGCCCCAGGCTGTTGTAAATTTTCAACTGCACATGGCTCGTTCCGGGAACCTGAAAACGAATCAAGGTCGTCGGGTTAAAGGGGTTGGGAAAGTTGTCGAACAGCCGGAAAGTGTTTGGTGTAAAGTCGGTTTGGGTAATCGCGCTGGCGCCTTCCTGGATACGTAAATTATCTACCGGCGTCGTAGCCGTCTTCAAGCTGAATCCACTGGATACCGTCTCTGGTGCCTTCCACAATCACGTAGTCCCAGAAATCCGGGTCGCCAAACACCGAGCCCGGATCGCCCGGTTCCACAACGGCGATTTCATCGAACTTAATGTCGGCGTTCGAAGAAGCCACGATAATGGGAACAATCAGGGTGTAACTGATGTCCAGGTTGTTGCTGTAGGAATGAGCGGTGTGAATTGCCGGGTCATTGAATCCGGAGGGCGTGATGACCGAAAATCCGGTTCCGACAAAGTCATTAGAGGGCGTATTGAAATTATTCAGGTAAGTAACCTGCGGTGCGGAAAACAAAATAACCGAAGCGCTGCGCTGTGCCGATTTGTATGTTTTCCCGTCCTTGTACGCGGTGAGCGAGACGGTCACTGTACCGCTTTGAGTGACCGGGTATTGCAAGATTGTATCCAGCGGCGCACTGTTGAAAATGGTCAAATACTTTTGTCCGTTAAGGATTACCCGGGTCGAATCGTACACCGAGCGCAGGGCAATGTCGATATTCAGGTCGCCCTGGGGTGCCTGTGCCAGTCGGTTCAGCCGCGGCGAGAGTGTGACAACCGGGGGCGGTGCATTTAACAATTCGGGAATAGTGACCGACCAGATACCGCGCCCGTGAGTTGCGACAACCACCTGGTCGTCCACCACGCGCATATCCCAGATAGATGCCGCCGGTAAACCATTGTCTGCCAGGTGCCAGTTTGCGCCGTTATCGGTGGATTCGAACAAACCGATTTCCGTGCCTGCCCACAACGTGTCCGGTGTGTGCGGCATGACCAGCACACAGTAGGTGGCGACATCCGGAAACCCGTTATTGCTGGTGGGATTGCTGCCGAATCCGCTGATATCTTCCCAGGTTTGCCCCAGGTCGGTGGTGCGCAAAATTTTGGGTGCATTGGCAATCGAGAAGGTCACGTAAGCGGTGGAATCCTGCGTGGGATGCGTGTCCATTCCGGTAATTCTGCCCAGTGTTGCCGCCGTGTAATTGTTGGTGGGGGTAAAAGTAAGTCCGCCATCCGTAGAAACATGCACCCGGTTGCTGCTGTTCATGCTATTCCCTGCCCAGACAATTTGCGGATTTGCCCGGGAAATTTTCACCTGTCCGGACAAGCCGTTGTATCCCCAGAAACCGGCAGGCGTAGTCAGGGTCCAGTCATCGGCAAAATTGTCGCTGCGCCAGATGCCCGAAACACCAACTGCAAATAGCAAATCCGGGTCGCTTTGGGATTTGGCGATGGCAGAAATAAATATTCCGGCACCCGAACCCACGTCGCTCATGCCGCTGGTGGCGGGCTCCCAGGTGATGCCACCGTCCAGGGAACGGTAAAAACTGTTAAATTGGACGGAACCGATAATCTTGTTCGGATCGGTGTAGTGCCAGGACACATCGAACCCATCGCCGCCAAGCTGGTTTAGCCAGGGCGAAAGCATATTGGGATTGGCAGTGGAGCGCCAGGTGCCGTTGTCCTGCATTCCACCGATGTATTCGCTGCTGCCGTGCTTTTTGTCCACACCGTAAAATTGGGTGGTGTTGTAGCCGTTTAGCGTCTTGTGCCAGGTGATGCCGCCATCGTCGGAATATTCCACCCCGCCGTCATTTCCGTTTACCAGCCGGAAAGATTGTGTCGCCGGATTGATAATCACCGGTGTCAGGTTGTGCTGGTCGGCGTGAACAAAGGGATAACCGGTGCCGGGATACCAATTGGTCAAACGGGTAGT
>MVCZ01000177.1 GCA_002049825.1 Candidatus Zhuqueibacterota bacterium 4484_188 | reverse complement strand
AAAGGTTTGCTGAAAGTAAAAATTCTATTTTCCTCATGCAACATCTCAATCAATGTTGGGAGAATCCAATTTACATGTTCCCAAAGCTGACGCTTTGGGCTAATATGTTTACCTCTACCGGGGTTAAAAACTAAAATGCTCCGCAGGAGCAAAACAATATAGCCCATTCGGTAAGGGATGGGAAAACTTTTTATTATACATTCGGGCAATTTATTTGCAAATCTAAATTATTCAGGGAAACATCCCTGAGCAAGCAGTGATGTTTTTCTTTTTGCCCGGGATGAACATCTTTCTGAAAATATTTGCAACTGAAACAGGTTTTCACTTCCGGGAGAATATGATCCGCTTTGAGCGATTCCAGCAGTTCCAGTAGAAACACTGGCAGTCTGCGTTACTCTGCGGCTGACGGATAAAAATGGAGGGAATTCACGGCTTAAAATTATGGTTCGTCAACATGGACAATCAGGTCCAACATGTCGGCACAGCGTGTGTTGTCCGGATTCAACTCCAGGGCTTTTTTGTAATGTTTTACCGCTTCTTCATAATTCCCGATATTGTGATAACATAATCCTAACCGGTAGAACACTTCCGCATTTTCCGGGGAAGTTTCTGATAACTTTGTCAGGTACTTGATTGCTTCGCGGTAATTTTTCTTAAAAATATAGACTGCTGCCAGGTGGTAACTTGCAATTTCGGAATGCGGGCTTTCTTCGATGAGCTTTTTATATGCGGCGATTGACTTTCCTACTTCTCCCAGGTGCCGGTAAGAAATGCCCAACCAATAATAAGCCATATTCAAATTGGGGTCGATTCGAATAATTTCTTCAAATTTTTCAATCGCTTTACGCAGGCGACCGGCACGGTAGTAGGCAACACCCAATGCATAAAGCGCCGGCGTGAGCTTCGGTTTCAAATCAACGAGCTCTTCAAAAATCTCAATGGCGTCATGGGTGTGTCCCTGCAAATATAAAAGGTCTCCCAACAATTTCTGGAACAGGCACATGTTGGGATATTTTTGGAGTAATTCTTTTATTTTTTCAATTGTGTCTCGCAGGTTACCGGAACACATGTTCTGGCTGATATCTTCAACAATACCGGATAAGTAGTCCATTTTTTACCTCGTATTAAATTTTTATCACCGTGCAAAGATAGCCTTAAAACAGCAAAAGGTCAAATGGTGAAATATATCTTTTCCCTGCCCGGGGTTTGCCGGGAAAGACCCATGACTTAATCTACAAATAAAACGCTGCTTCAAACGGAATCCCGTAAAAAATACGATTTCGCTTTTAAGAATCGGTTCCCGGAATCAAGTTATGTTCTTTCCGGGAACCGTTTTCCAAAAGGAATCCAAACACCGGACAAACCGCCGCGGGTCATATCCGTATTTATCAGGCTTATTTCTTCGAGCCGGAAGGTTTACTAATTTCCTGTTTGAGCCAGTCAAAAGTTACCGACTTGGGACGAAAAATCGGTAAAAAGAGTCCGCGGTTCATAATCATCTGCGCCGAAATCCCCAGGATTCGCGAAGCGCCAAACATCACGGTGTAAAAGTCGAACCGGGTCATTCCGAAATGATACAACAACGAGCCGGATGCCGCATCCACATTGGGCCAGGGATTTTTGGCTTTACCGTGTTCCTTTAAAATCCCCGGTACTACTTTAAAAAGCATTTCAACAATCCGGAAAGCATTGTCGTAGGGACAAACCCGTTTGCCGAAATTGAGCAGTGCGGTAAACCGCGGGTCGGTGGTTCGCAGCACAGCATGACCATACCCGGGAATTACCCGACCGCTGTTCAGTGTCGCCCAGACATATTCTTTTAATTCATCCTCACTGGGCACGCCATTGAATTTTTCCTCAATCGATTGAACGTACTTCAGGCATTCCTGGTTCGCCAAACCATGCAGCGGACCTGCCAGTCCGTTCAGTGCGGCGGTGAGCGAATAATACGGGTCGGAGAGCGCCGAATTGACAATCCGCCCGACATTGGCGCTGACGTTGCCGCCCTCGTGGTCGCTGTGCAGCACCATGTACAATCGCAGCAGGTTGGGGAATTCTTCATCAGGGTCTTCCAGCCCAAGCATGTGGGCAAAGTCCCCGCCCCAGTCGCGGTACGGGTCGGACAGAATGCGCTTTTTATAGACCACCCGCATGCGATAAATACCAGCCACGATGCTGGGAATTTTGGCGATGATTTGCAGCGCATCTTCCAGGGTGGTTTCCCAGTGGTCGCCTTTGCGCATACCCTCGCTGTATTTGCGGCAAAATACTGACTGCCGCTGCATAGAAAGAATTGCAATGCTTAGAATAACCATCGGGTGGGTTCCTTCAGGCAGCGATTTGATGGTGTCCCACACATACGAGGGAACTTCGGAACGGGACTTTAAATCCTCCTGCAGTGTGGTTAAGGCTTTCTCGTCAGGTAACTCACCGGTGCAGAGCAAATAAAAGACTTCCTCGGGCAACCGGTCGGTTAAATCGGCAATGGGAATGCCACGAATAAACAGCCCCTTCTCCGGACTAACGTAATTCCGATATCACCTCGTCGCCATGTTCTTTCAGAAAATCCCTTAGTTCTTCTCTCCATACCGGGATCTTTTCAGCCAAGACGCTTTGTAAAGTTGCCATGTTTCCTCCGGATTTTTTTGATTCGGTGTTAAGCATTTTTATTACTTCGGCAGTACAAACAATTACCAAAGATAAATGGACACAATTGCATTTTTCGCAAAATGGTAAATTCCAAACTCAGTGAATTCGGAAGCGAAGTTTTACAGAATCAGTCGGAATAGAGAAATTTTTCTGCTGTCAATTCTGGCAGCAACAGTGCGCAACGAAAAACGGATTCGGGTAATTTGTCACAAAATACAACCGTTATTCAGGCTATTTCTTAAAAAACTTTACGGTCCCATGACACATCAGGACGAACCTCCAATTCATCACCCTGTAGAATACCGGTTCAAACTCCTTTTGCAAAAAAAATAACAATCACAAAAAATCTAAGAACATCGCCCGAAAAATGCAAGAAAATATTTTTCTTTGGGGTAAAATATCACTAACCGGAAAAAAGTCATTCTGATGGTTGCAAAAAGTAGTGAAGCGGTTGCTGCAACCTAACATTGGAGCGGTGGAGTCATGTCTGCGTATCGGCAAAAGTCAAGCAGTCATTGTTTTAATCCGTGAAAATCAGCGTATTCGGTGTCATTCGTGTTCTATTACTGATGGCTACAGAAATTAGAAGAGCTGGTGTTCAGGAGACCACTCCGTTCATCTCCTGAACAATCAAGAAGCACGCTCATTTTTCACTTATCCCAACCCTCCGACTCTATTTCAGAAGCAACGCTCCGAATTTTATCCCAGGCTTTTTGCACGTGAGCGAGCGTGGTATTGGTTTGACCAACGCTCATACGCAGGGTAAAGCGGTCCCGGAGCCGGGTGTGGGTCAGGTACAGCTCGCCGGTCCGGTTTAACCGATCCAGCAATTCCTGGTTAAACGCATCGCCGGCTTTGTGGCGAAAACAGATCAGGTTGAGCGGAACCGGAGCTGCTAATTCAAATTTTTCATCTGCCTCCACCCACCGGGTAAATTCTTGAGCAATTGATACATGCTCGCGGATGTGGTGTCGTAGTCCCTCTATTCCGTAATGGCGAATCACAAACCACAGTTTGAGCGACCGGAAACGGCGTCCCAGCGGTATTTGCCAATCCCGGTAGTCAATTACCGCACCCGATTCGGTCGCTTTGTTACGCAGGTATTCCGGTAAGATACTCAGCGCACGAATCAGCGCCGACCGGTCTGCCACATAAAAACAGTCGCAATCGAAATTCGTGAACATCCATTTGTGCGGATTAAAACAGTAACTATCGGCAAGCTCCACCCCCCGGTGAATGTGCCGAAACTCAGGACAGATGGCAGCCGTTCCCGACATGGCGGCATCCACATGCATCCACAAATTGTATTTACGCGAAAGTTCACCGATTTCTTTCAGGGGATCCATTGCATTCGAAGAAGTCGTACCGACAGTTGCCGCCACAAAAAAGGGCAGCAATCCGTCTTCCCGATCCCGGGTAATCTGTTTTTCCAGAGCTTCCGGTTGCATGGCAAATTCGGAATCAACCGGAATCAGTCGCAAGTTTTGCGAACCGATGCCGGCGATTTTGATTGCCTTTTCGATAGAAGAGTGCGCCTGGGCTGAAGCGTAAGCGACAAGCTCCCCGTTGCAGCCGCGAGCATTCGACCGGTAGTTGGTAGCTTTTTCCCTGGCGGTAATAACCGCACAGAGCGCAGCGCTGGAGGCAGAATCCTGAATCACGCCGCCGCCGGTTCCGGTGGACTTAAATTTTTCCGGTAGCGCCATCATTTCTACCAGCCAGTCCAGAACATGCGTTTCCAGCTCGGTGCACGCCGGGCTGGTAGCCCAGATCATCCCCTGCACCCCTAATCCTGCCGAAAGCAGTTCGCCCAGGATTGCCGGGTAACACCCGGCAAAATAATACGGTTCACATCCTCCATCAGTTTGGCGAAAGGTTCTCCCTGCTGCGGAGCATGTTCAGGAAGTCCGGCACGCACTTCTCCGGGGCTTTACTCCCGATAGTACCGGAAAAGATTCCACGTTCTGATAATAATCGGCAATCCAATCGATCAATTCTTTTCCCTGCCGGCGGAATTCTTCCACACTCATGTGATAGCTGTTTTTATCAGGCATTGTATTTCCCACCTTGGATTTTTCATTAATGAATAATTTTGAATCAACCGTTTTCACCCATTCACACTTTTTCATCGGCGGCTAATTTTGACTGCACGCTTTGAATTTTATCTGCCATAGTCTGGGAACGGTCGGTGCGCGTTCCGAAACGCATGCTGGTTGAAATTCGCGGCGCGCCCATCCGGTGGACAATTTCGTGGCACTTTTTAACCGCAGCAAAAACGTCGTCCCACTCGCCTTCGATGTTGGTGCCATAGGCATGAAGATTTATTTTCAAACCGGCTTCCTTTAACACCTTTTCGCAGGCGGCAATATATCGGGACACCGACAACCCAACTCCTATCGGCACAATGCACAGATCAGCAATGACTTTCATACCGTGTATCTCCATTTTTAAATTCATTCAGGTGACGAACATTTATGAAAAACACTATTTTTCTTTTCGCAAAATGAAAAGTCGGAATAGTGCGATTCAAGGCAAGTTACATAAATTTTCCGTTCTGCATATTCAGCATACTTCACAAACATTGAT
>MVCZ01000176.1 GCA_002049825.1 Candidatus Zhuqueibacterota bacterium 4484_188 | reverse complement strand
CCTCATCCGCCAGAAGTGTTGAAACTGCTTTCCGGGCGGGGATATTCTTCGATTAAATACACTTCAGTCAAATCGTTGCCGGCAGAGCTGCACATTGATGCACCCGATAAATTCCGGGCATTTTACCGGGTAATGCAGCGCTATGCCGCGCGGTTAATTTTCCATGACCTGTCGCTGCACCCGGAAGGCGCAGAGTTGTCTCAACTACTGCACTATGCTTCCCAGTCGAGTACTAGTGAAATTCTAGAGACGTTTGAAAACCTGGGCTTAGTTCAGCAGAATGAGAATCGCTTTCGATTTCGTTTCCCGACAAATTTACGGATCGGCGATTTCCTGGAATGGCTGGTTGCCACTGTTTTGCAGCGGGAGTTTTCTGTACCGGTAATTACCAATGTCAGTTTACAGGGCAGCAAAACCGGCGGCGATTACGATGTGCTGGGCAACTGGCTGGGAAAGCTGCTGTTAGTGGAAGTTAAATCCGCGCCACCAAAGGGAATTCATAATCCCGAAATTGCCACCTTTCTCGATCGGCTGCGTGATGTTTTACCCGATATTGCTGTTTTCCTGGTAGATACGCATCTGAGAGTGCGCGATAAGATTGTCCTGATGTTTGAAGAGGAACTAATTAAGGCAAACGGCATCGGCAGCTTAAAAGAAATGCCGATTAATAAAATTAAGGGACAGGTTTTTGAACTGAACCATTTCATTTATATTATGAACAGTAAGCGGGATTTGAAATCAAACTTTCGGATTGTGTTTCGGGATTATATACGTTATAATTCGCCGGTAAAATTGTTCATTTAAAATTTCGAAGTTTTGAGTTTTATACATATCGAAGGAGAAAAATAGAATGGTGAATCGGGTGAGCATAGAATATTGCGTAGAATGAAACTACTATCCGCAAGCAGCCAGTTTGGCTCAGGTTAACTGAAATTTGCCTGAATTACCCCAAAAAAGAATAAGCAGATATTCACGCTCGCTTCAGCCTTGACGAGGGTTTCATTCAATCTTGTAACTCAAAGTGACTTGTTCTTTAAATCTCCTAAAACGCTTGAATTGGTTTTGCAGATTGGCTATATTTATCGCCGTAAAATCGGGGCGTAGCGCAGCCTGGTTAGCGCGCCTGGTTCGGGACCAGGAGGTCGGAGGTTCGAATCCTCTCGCCCCGACTCGTTGAAAACCCACTGGACATTACAGTGGGTTCACCTTATTTGGCAAATCAACCACAGGAGCCGGAAATGGGCTATCCATTCAAAGCAATTGAAAACAAGTGGCAGAAAAGGTGGCATGAAGCCAAACTCTACAAAACCGATCTATTGAAGACTAAAAACAAATGTTACACCCTGGTGATGTTTATTTATCCTTCATCGGACAAACTGCACCTGGGTCACTGGTTTAACTATGGACCGACCGATACCTGGGCGCGGTTTCGGCGCCTGCGCGGTTACAATGTGTTCGAACCGATGGGATTTGACTCCTTCGGATTACCGGCAGAAAATTATGCCATCAAATCGGGCGGGCATCCCCATGATATTACCGAGGAAAATATTTCGGTAATCCGTCAGCAATTAAAAGCCATGGGTGCAATGTATGACTGGGATATGCAGGTAATAACCAGCCACAAAGACTATTATAAATGGACCCAATGGGTGTTTTTACAACTCTACAAAGCAGGTCTGGCATACCGGGCAAAGGCGCCGGTTAACTGGTGCCCTTCATGCAACACTGTGCTTGCCAACGAACAGGTTACGTCCGATGGAGAGTGTGAGCGTTGTGGACACCTGGTAATCAAAAAGAACCTGACCCAGTGGTTCTTTAAAATTACCGATTATGCCGATCGTCTTTTAGCCGGTTTGGCAGATTTGGACTGGCCCGAACGAACCAAGCTGATGCAGCAAAATTGGATTGGCAGAAGCACCGGTGTGGAAATTAATTTCAAATTGGAGTCAGATGAGCAGGAAATCATCCGGGTTTTCACCACCCGACCGGACACATTGTATGGTGTGACTTACATGGTTTTGGCGCCGGAGCATCCGCTGGTAGAAAAAATTACTACATCCGGGCAAAAGAAACAGGTAGACGAGTACATCAAGATCAGCAGCCGCCAAAGCGAAATCGAAAGGACTTCGACTATTCGTGAGAAAACCGGTGTTTTTACTGGCGCCTTCGCGGTGAACCCGGTGAATGGCGAACGCGTACCGATTTGGATTGCCGATTACGTGTTGGTAACCTACGGGACCGGAGCGGTGATGGCGGTTCCGGGGCACGATGAACGGGATTTCGAATTCGCTACTAAATATCATTTGCCGGTTAAGAAAGTCATTTTACAGCCCGGAACCAATGAAGATGTACCGCTTTCCGAAGCCTATACTGAACCGGGAATTATGATTAATTCCGGTCAGTTCACCGGTTTGCCCTCAAAAGAGGGTATCGGGAAAATCTCCGACTGGATGACTGCCGAGGGGTTCGGGAAAAGAAAAGTGAATTATAAGTGGATTCCTCCTGGTATTTTGCCCGTTACCTTTCGCCGGATTTAACCGACCAGCCTTTTGACAAAGAATTAACCAATGCCTGGTGTCCGGTGGACATGTACGTGGGCGGCCCGGAACATGCCACCATGCACTTGTTGTATGCCCGTTTTATTACCATGGTTTTGCACGACCTGGGGCATTTTAATTTCCAGGAACCATTTACATCCCTGCGCCACCAGGGAATGATTTTGGGACCGGACGGCATGCGCATGAGCAAATCCCGCGGGAATGTGGTAAACCCGGATAAATTCCTGGAAAAATTCGGCTCCGACGCCTTTCGTTGTTACCTGATGTTCGGTTTTGAGTTTGAAAAGGGTGGTCCCTGGAGTGACGAGGGAATCGCCTCGCTGGACCGTTTTTTAAACCGAATTTGGCGTTTCTTCGAAAAACATTTATGGGTATTTGAGGGAGATTCTTCCGAGACAGGTTTAGCTGTCGATGAGCAGACACTCTACAAAATTCTGCACCGTTCTCTTAAAGGAGTAACCGAGGACACCGAACGATTTCACTTCAACACGGCTATTAGCCGCATCATGGAATTAGTCAATGGTTTATACCGTTATGCCGGGGAAAAACCCGCCGGGGAGTTGAATAAAAATTTCCTGAAAATGGTATTAGAAAAATTGATTGTAATACTTTCTCCTTTCGCTCCGTACCTTGCGGAAGAATTATGGGAACGGACCGGTCATGAATTCAGTGTTTTTCAGCAGAGCTGGCCGCAGATCGACGAAAAAGCAATGGTGGAAGAAGTTGTGAATTACGGGGTGCTAATTAACGGGAAAGTTCGCGCTCAAATGAAAATGCCCAAAGATGCAGCCCAGGAAGAGATAGAAGAGACCGCTTTAGAAACCGGAAGAATTCCTGCTCTGCTGGAGGGCAAAACAGTGCGTAAAATTATTGTAGTGCCTAATAAGGTAGTCAATATCGTCGCAAATTGATTGACAGCCCGGTGCTGTTCATTTCTTTATTACCTGACCGATTTTTACCGGAAACTATGCAAAGCTGGTTGGTGAAATCCGGTCACCTTTTACTTTGAATTTAGCGCCAATAAAACAATTCTTTCAATTAAATCGGAAAAGTTAATTCCCACTGCATTAGCGGCTTTGGGAACCAGGCTGGTCGGTGTCATTCCCGGCAGTGTGTTCACTTCCAGGCAGAATGCTTCGTTTTCATCAGTTACCCGGAAATCAATTCGGGAATAGTGCCGGCAGTTGATTGAGTGATAAGCGCGCTGTGCCAGATTCTGCAGCTCCCGGCTGGTTTGTTCCGAGATTTCAGCAGGAACAACATATTGACTTTTCCCCGTCTGGTATTTGCATTCGTAATCGTAAATGCCGTGCTCGGGAATGATTTCAATTACCGGCAGCGCCTCTCCGTTGAGAATGGCAACGGTCATTTCCCGACCGGGAATAAATTTTTCAATTAACACCGAATCGCTGTGTTGAAAAGCGAGTGAAATTGCCTCGGGCATCTTTTGCAATTCATCAACAATACTCAGCCCCACTGTGGATCCCTGGTCATTCGGCTTAACCACTAACGGTAAACCGAATTGTTTTACCTGTTCCTGCCGGTATTTTTCCGGGTGGCGCAGCAAGACCCAGGGAGCGGTCGGAACACCGCTTTGCCGGAAAAGGGATTTACTGACATGTTTGTCCATCCCCATGGCGCTGGCTAACATTTCACTGCCGGTAAAGGGAATATTTGCTAACTTGAGCAGTGCCTGAAGCTGCCCGTTTTCTCCGTATCCACCGTGCAGGGCGAGAACTACCACATCAAAGGTGTTGTCTAAAATGTAGCGAATTGTTTCGAAAATATTCCGATTCAGAGTGGTTTGCCGGCTTTCCATTTCCGATGGTTCCACCCGGATGATTTCTTTCGAATCGGCAGACCAGTCGGTCAAAACCTTTGCACCGTAGGCGCAGTCGATGGCGGTTACCTGGTGTCCTTTTTCAGAAAGAGCTTTGGAAATTTCCAGCCCGGTTACCAGGGAAACATCTCGTTCGGCAGAAGTTCCGCCGAGCAATACGGCAATTTTCAACGGCAAAATGCGCTCCTTATTTTTAAATTCACACTATCTTCTCGTTTCATTACAAAATATTTTATTAGCAAAATGATTTAAGGCAAAATAATTAGTAAAGAGTAATGATACCCTTTTAGATGGTCTGTCTAACTAATTGTAAAAATGTGATTACTGAGCAAGTACGCATAAATTTTCTTTTACTCTAAATCATCATGAATTCCCCCCCTGCCTGACGCTGCCGGTAGGCAGGCGCTTTCCCCTCTCCGGGTAAAAAAAAGGACTAAAGGGGTGAGTTTAAAAAAATAAAATGATCGCCGGTCAATTCTGCATTCCCAACCTTGAGATTAAAAATCAATCGGAATAAAACTTCGAAATCACCTGTTCTACAAAATTTTGAATTTTCTCCTTCCCCAAAACTTCAATCACGATTGGCAACTCCGGACCATGGGTGTACCCGGTAAGTGCCACCCGGACGGGCATCCACAAATCCTGTTTTTTCTGTTTTTTAATTCCGGTTTCATTTTGAATTTCTTTCATGATTGCCGAGAAAGAATTCAGATCAAGCGACTCCTGCGGTTTTATTTTTGCCAGAAAGGTTTGCACAACGGTTCGGGAAGTGGATTTGGCTAAAACTGCCCTGGCATTTGCGTTGCTGATTTCGATGGTTCGGGAAGTGGATTTGGCTAAAACTGCCCTGGCATTTGCGTTGCTGATTTCGATGGTGTCCCGGTAAAAGATAGCTGCTTTTTCCGGAAGCTCTTCACCGCGAGAAATGTTTTTGTAAACCGCCAGGATAATTTTGCGGGTCTTCTCACGGTCAGAGACATTGTACCCGGCTTTTTGCAGAAATGGGGTTAGAAAGGAAAACAGGCG
>MVCZ01000175.1 GCA_002049825.1 Candidatus Zhuqueibacterota bacterium 4484_188 | reverse complement strand
TGAAAATCGAAAAACACTATTTTCAGCAGGAAGAAATTCAGCCGAACGGGAAATTAACCATCAGCATCGGAGTGGCAACTTACCCGGAAGACGCCATGACCATGGAAGATATTGTGGTAACAGCGGATCGGGCGCTCTACTATGCAAAGAATCATGGCAGGAACCGGGTGGTCGCTTTTGATGAAATAGATGAAATAAAGGAGTAAGTGGCAAACCGCTTTCCGCCAAATCGGAATGTCTCTCCCTCTTTTTTAGCCTCTGATTCACGCTGATTCTCACCGATGATCAGGAATTGAGAATTTGCTGGGCCCACGAAATACACGAACCACACGAAAAAAATCAAAAATAGTCTTTCATATTCTTAACAATCTGATGAAATAAGATTTTTCAGTTGAAAACAAATGAGGAGACGATAGAGACGATTCGTTTAAAAATAAACAAAATTTATCTTTTTTACCTTTTAGTGTGTTTCGCGGGAAAAATCGGTTCGTCCTGAGTAGCAACGGATGATATATCATTCTTTTTGCTCTGAAACCATTTTTCCTCAGTGACAATCTGTGAAATCGGTGGCAATTAAAAATATTTCATGCTTTGTCGGAGCACCCGGGATTTTCATTTCATAAAAATCACCTTTTCGCTCACCTCGACAGCTAATTGTCCGCAGGCAGCGGTAATATCTTCGCCGCGATTTTTTCGAATGGTCACCGGGAAATCCGCTTTCATGATGACTTCACGGATTTTGTCCAGGTGTTCCGGGGGCGGTGCGCTGAAACCGAGATTATTCTGGTTGCAGGGAATCAGGTTCAGTTTGCAGCGAATGGGGGAAAGCAGGCTGATTAGTTGCTTCATGTTTGCCAGCGAATCGTTGATTCCGTGCAGAAGAATATACTCAAAGGTTACCCGGTTCTGCCTTTTGGCGCGCATGTAGTATCGTACGCTTTCCATCAGTTGATTTAGGGGAAATTTGCGGGCGATGGGCATTATTCTTTCCCGCAGGGGTTGGTTTGCCGCGTGAAGCGAAATCGCCAGCTTAAAAGGCTGGGCTTCGTCGGTAAACTGGTAGATTTTCGGTACCACGCCACTGGTGGAGAAGGTTATTTTTTTGGCGGAAATCGCCAACCCCTCCGGGTCGGAAAGAATACGGCTTGCCTGGACGGCGCGGTGGTAGTTTAAAAACGGTTCGCCCATTCCCATGAATACAATATTGGTTATCGGGTGTTTGGTTAGTTTTCTAATCTGCAGTACCTGCTCAACGATTTCGCCGCTGGTCAGGTTGCGGATAAACCCCATTTGACCGGTAGCGCAAAATTCACATCCCAGGGAGCAGCCCACCTGGGAGGAAATACAAACGGTGTTTCGCCGCGCTTCGGTAATCAGCACACTCTCGATATGCCGGTTATCGGGAAGCCGCCACAAATATTTTTCCGTTCCATCGGCGGACATCTCCACCTGCGCGCGCTGAAGGGTTTTGATTTGAAAACGTGCGTGCAATGTGTCGCGCAGGGATTGTGGCAGATTGGTCATTTCATCGAAAGTGTCCGCATTGAAATGATGAATCCATTTGTAGATTTGACCGGCGCGGTAGCCGGGTTCTCCTAACGGACGCAACATTTCTTCAATCCGTAGGACTGTTTTCCCTAAAAAAGTGTCTGCTTTGGGTTCAGTTGCCAATTTTTCGGTATCAATCATTCTGCCGCTGTTTCCTTTCGTTATGCCGTCAAATTAAGCAAAAAAAAGGTTGCTTGCAATTCTGAAACGATATAAAATTTAGATGTGAACGACCGGGGTCGGGGAACATCACCGGCAGGGAAGTCGTAGAATTCTGTGCTTTAAATTTACCGAGCCGGTAGGAAAGAAAGGGGAAAATGATGAAAAATTTAACCAATGAGCAGAAAAACCAAACATTATTCATTACCTTAGTGCCGGGAGAAAACAGCAGAACCTGCGACGGAGCAAAAAGCCGAAGAAAAATCTTCCTGAGAACAACGGGGGATAGAGAGAGTAAACAAAAAGTTTACGCAATTAACTACACCTGCGAATTACCCCATCATTCCCTGCCCGATTATCTTTGGCAAGCAGACAGAACTCCATCACTCCAATACTCCCTTTCGTTGAAACTATTTGGTGACATTTTCCGGTGTCTTTCCTCCCCAAAATATTATTCCTTGATTTAAATCCCAATTTTCCTGAAATTTGAGCCTTTTTGAGCACGGCGCAAACAACGGGATGATCTTTCTGCGAGTAGCAATTTGCTGCCGTGCCCGAAGTGCTGTTTGGCAAAAAAGAAATATTACCTCAGTTCGCTCCATGCAGGATATGGATACGAACCGGAAATTCGGATTTAGGGAATGAAAGAAAACCAACAGAAAAATGGTGCGCAGGCAAATACGCTGGTATCGCTGATTACGGTGAATTGGAATGGGCTTGAATATTTGAAAATGCTCTTTTCTTCGTTGCGTAAAGTCAGCTACCAACCGATTGAGGTCATCTTAGTGGATAATGCTTCCAGCGATGAAAGCGTTACTTTTACCCGCGAGCATTTCCCGGAAGTAAAGATTGTGCAGAACGATAAGAATTATATGTACGCGCGGGGGAATAACGAAGGCATTAAGGTTGCCCGCGGCGAGATCCTGTGTTTAATCAACAACGATGTGAAAGTCGACCCGGGGTTTCTGGAGCCTGTGGTACAAACCTTTTTATCCGATGAAGAGGTAGTTGCCTGTCAGCCAAAAATTTTGGATTTACAATTACCGGAGCAGTTTGAATATGCCGGCGCGGCGGGCGGTTTCATCGATCGTTACGGCTACCCGTTTCTGCGGGGGCGTCTGTTTTTTACCGTCGAGGAAGACCGGGGACAATATGATGCGGACATTAATCTTTTCTGGGCGAGTGGCGCCTGCCTGTTTCTGCGCAGAAACGCTCTGGGACAAGTTGGTCTTTTGGATGAAGATTTTATCCTGCACATGGAAGAAATCGATTTGTGCTGGCGAATTCACCTGGCGGGTAAACTGATTCGCTATGTTTCGGAATCGCTGGTCTGGCATAAGGGGGGCGGAACCATGTCGGCAGATGATCCGCGCAAAGTTTACTGGAACTACCGGAACAACATTTTCCTGTTGGTAAAGAATCTCTCCGGTGTTAATTTAATTAAAGTCGTGTGTGCCCGGTTTTTTTTGGATTTTCTCGCATTTGCCGGGGAAATTGCACGAGGAAAGCTTCGAAGTGCGATTTCCATATTAAAAGCCTACATTTGGGTACTGTTGCATGTGCCGCTGCTTTTCCGAAAACGCCGGCTGGTTCAGCGACAAAGGATAGCGGGAGACCGGCAGGTTTTCCGATTTATCTATCCGGGAAGCATTGTCTGGGAATATTTTGTGCGGGGACGGAAAAAATTTTCCGATTTGAAACGAAAAGGCTTTTTGGGTGTTAATATTTAAAATTGTCACGTAAAAAAGGAGCAGATTTTATAATGGATGCGAAAAAACTAAACCGATTATTTGGGAGTTTTGTTTTCCTGTTCAGCTTTATAGTTTTTTATTCAACGGTTGCTCCAACAGTTTCGTTCTGGGATTGCGGTGAGTTTATTGCCTGCTCTTTTAAGCTGGCGGTTCCGCACCCGCCGGGTGCACCCCTGTTTTTACTGGTAGGACGCATTTTTACACTACTCCCTATCTTTGCTGATATTGCCAAACGGGTGAATATCATTTCTACTTTTTCCAGCGCGTTTACCGTGCTTTTCTTATACCTCACCATCGTTATTATGATCAAACAATATTTGAAGGACGCGGGAAATGGATTTATGCGATATGTGCCGCACCTGGGTGGCGTAATCGGGGCACTGACCTTCGCCTTTACCACTAGTTTTTGGTTCAATGCGGTTGAAGCCGAAGTGTATGCGCCATCGATGTTGTTTACCTCGCTGGTGGTGTGGCTCATTATGGTGTGGAGCGAGCGTTCCGAGGAAATCGGAAATGAAAAATACCTGCTGGTAATAATGTACCTGGTTGGTCTGGCGACCGGTGTGCATTTGTTGAATGTACTGGCGTTGCCCATGGTGTTCATGATTATTTATTTTAAGAAATACCCCTTGAATCAAAAAACGTTCATTTATTTTACCCTCGTTGGTGCGGGACTTACTGCCATGGTTTATCCCGGACTGGTTCAGGGAATTCCCGAAGTCGCCGAATCGGTAGGGTTTTTCGGATTGCTGCTACTTTTGATCGCGCTGATTGTACTGTTAGCCTATGCGGTAAAGAACAAACAAAACTTTCTGGCACTACTGATCTCCAGTATTTTGCTGGTAATAATGGGCTATTCCACTTACCTCATGATTTACGTTCGATCCAATCTGGATCCGTCAATCGATGAGAATGATCCTGAGACTATTGAAGAGTTTATCAGTTATATGCGACGGGAACAGTATGGTGAGCATACGCTGGATCGGGCGAAGGCTCTGGCAGAATCGTCAAACCGGAAACGCTACAATGGCGTATGGGATTTTTTCTGGAATTACCAGGTTAAAAAAATGTATATTCGCTATTTTGGCTTACTACCATTTTCGTCGGGACTGGAAATATGCCTTTGCCGTGTTTGTGCTCTTTTTTATGACTGGTCTGGCGATTATCCTGTATCTTAACCAACCGGACCCGCAACCGCGGGAGCGGGATTACAGCTACGTAGGATCGTTCTTTGCCTATGCCATCTGGATTGGGATCGGTGCAGCGGCGATCCTGGAATGGTTTGTCATTCAAACCAAAAAATCTTTCGTTAGTCGGCTGGTACCGGCTTCCGTGGCAGGAATACTGTTCCTGGTTTCCCCTCTTCAGGTGATGGTTAAAAATTATCATTCCCATAATCGCAGCGGTAATTATGTCGCTTCGGATTATTCCTACAACATGCTGCAATCATGCGAAAAGGAAGGTATCTTGTACACTAACGGCGACAACGATACTTTTCCTCTTTGGTACCTCCAGGAAGTGGAAGATGTGCGAAAAGACGTTCGGGTGGCAAATCTGAGTTTGCTGAACACCAACTGGTACGTATCCCAGTTAAAACATAAAGAGCCCAAAGTGCCGATTTCTCTTTCGGATAAGCAGATTAAGGAACTGGCTCCGATTCCCTGGAAGAAGAAAACCATTGAGATCGATATTCCACCGGAACTGGCGAAACGGGAACGGGAAATCTATCGGAACACATTTAAATTTGCCCGTCCCGTTGAACAAACAGTGCTTAAGTTTGATTTAAGCCCCAAGCTATTTAAGCGATACCTGCGGGTTCAGGACTATATGATTCTCAATACCCTGTATACGAACAAATTCCGCAAACCGATGTATTTTGCTGTGACCTGTTCGCGAGATAATATGCTGGACGGTTTACAAAAATACTTACGGATGGATGGATTGGCATTTAAGATTACCACAGTACCCTCCTGGACGTTGGAACCGGACACATTATATAAGAACCTGATGGAACGGTACCGGTATCGCAATCTTAATAACCCAAAGGTTTATTTTAATGAAAACATTATGTCTTTGTTGCAAAATTATCGTTCTGCCTTTGTGCAGTTAGCCAATTATTATCTAAGCACCGGGGATAGAAAAAAAGTTACCGAGCTGATGCGAAAATCCCGGGAAGTAATGCCACCATCGGTCATTCCCTATACAAATAAAACCATCGGTCAATGGATGGCAGCGTTCGAAATCTATTCGGGTGTTTCTAATCCGGATAGTATGGATATGACCAAATACGACAGGCAGGATCTACAGTCGATTGGTGAATTGTTAATGCGTTTCAGGTCGCTTAAATCGGCACAGAAAATTTTTGAAAGATTGGTAGCGATCAATCCGATGGACGTACGCGCAAAGGGGTATCTGGTGGATATTTACGGTAGTAATAAAGAGTACGGCAAAGCTGTGGCGCTACTGGAGGATTGGGTGAAAAATAATCCAAATGATAAGGTTGCCAAAGAGCGGCTGGAAGAATATCGTCAAATGTTGCACCCGGAGGAAAAGCCAGGCAATGAGAGATTATCCCGTCAGTGAAGTCATACAAAAATAAAACCGATCGGTTGACCGGAAATTCCCGGTGTGGAATCTATCAGGCAGCCGGAGGGGAATTCAGCGGAAATGAGGACGATTTTCCGTTAAAAGAACCGAGGGAATTGCTACCTGTGCCTTTTTGTTTCCGGACAGTGGGAAAAAGTCGGGGTGAAAATGGACAAGTTGCAAGTTTGAATGTGTATTGAGCTATGAAAAAAATCGTTATCAATCTTTCCCGTATCCTGATCAGC
>MVCZ01000174.1:6349-7684 GCA_002049825.1 Candidatus Zhuqueibacterota bacterium 4484_188 | reverse complement strand
GGCGCCAAATACACCTCGGTGATGCACCTGGACGGCATCGAAGATCGGGCGATTCTGCTGGACAGCACTTCCAAGCGTTACAGCGTGTGCGGCGCCCGAATCGGCTGCCTGGCAACCCACAACCGGGAAATCCTCGATGCCGGTTTACGGCTTGGTCAGGCGCGGTTGTGCCCGCCCACCATGGAACAGTTAGCTGCCAAGGCAGCCATCAGCACGCCGCAGAAATATTTTGATGAGGTCATCAGCGAGTACCGCCGGCGCCGGGATGTGGTTTTCCAGGAGTTGGAAAAAATTCCCAACGTGGTGGCGTTGAAACCCCAGGGCGCCTTTTATACGGTGGTAAAATTACCGGTACAAGATGCGGACGATTTTTCTTCCTGGCTGCTGAAAGAATTCGATCTGAACGGCGAAACGGTGATGCTGGCGCCGGCAAACGGTTTCTACGCCACGCCGGGCAAGGGAAAGGACGAGGTTCGTATTGCTTTTGTGCTCAACGCCCCCGCCATGAAACGCGCGATGGAAATCCTCCGCGAAGCGCTAAAAGTATACCCGGGGAGAATTTAAGCATTTCACAAGATTATCGAGGCCTATGACGAAAAGCCTTCCGGGGAATTTCCGGTGGGCTTTATTTTTGTACCTGCCGGACAAAGAAAGTTCCCCTGTGCTATGTTATTCGAGGTGGTGGAAACCGGATTTGATGCACCAAATTACCGGAATAACCATATTGGCAACCTGACGCATATTTGAAAATCACTTGTCAAAAAAAATGAAAAACGTATATTATCAGACAGGTCTGCGAAAGTGAACCTGGAGAGTAACAGGTCAACAGGTGCGGTCAAAATTTGTTTCTTTTTCGAACGCATTTTGGACAAGCGGAACACGGGTAACAGAGGAGAATTTTAGAATGCAGGTAAAATCGAAAAAACTGCAGGGAATCCTGTATGCCTTGGGACCCGGTTTATTGATGGCCGGCGCAGCCATCGGCGGTTCGCATTTGGTGCAATCGACCCGTGCCGGCGCCAGCTATGGTTTTGCCCTGGTGTGGGCAGTGGTACTGGCAAACCTGTTTAAATATCCGTTTTTCGAATACGGTCCCCGCTACACCGCCGCAACCGGGGAAAATTTGCTCCGGGGGTACCAGCGGCTGGGGACCTGGGCAATCACCATCTTTTTCATTTTTACCATTTCCACCATGTTCATCATTCTGGCGGCACTGGCAACCGTCACCGCCGGACTGTCCGCACAGATGCTGGGGCTGGGGCTGAGTCCTTTCACCTGGAGCCTGATTATCCTCCTTATTTGCATGGCGATTCTCCTGTTAGGGGAGTATCCCCT
>MVCZ01000174.1:0-6335 GCA_002049825.1 Candidatus Zhuqueibacterota bacterium 4484_188 | reverse complement strand
ACCGTGGTGGCGGTCATTACTGTACTGTTCCACGGGCGTCATGCCACCCATATTCCCATTACCGCCCCGGGTGTCTGGACGGTTGCCGGCATTTCTTTTGTGGTCGCACTGATGGGTTGGATGCCGTCGGTCATCGACATCTCGGTGTGGCATTCGCTGTGGACACTCGAGCGCGGCAAACAGACCGGGCACACCGCCACGCTGAAGGAGGTACGGTTCGATTTCAACCTCGGCTACATTGGCACCGCGGTCCTGGCGCTGTTTTTCCTCACCCTTGGCGCACTGGTAATGTTTGGTTCGGGAGAAAACTTCTCCAACAGCACGGTAAAATTTGCCGGGCAACTGGTTTCCTTGTACACCCGCAGCCTGGGCAGTTGGGCGGGACCGATTATTGTGACCGCCGCTTTCACCACCATGTTCAGCACCACCCTGGTGGTAACCGATGCCTACCCGCGGGTGATTAGTAACATCTCCCACCTGATGTTTCCACATTTTACCAAACGCTGGAAAAAGGAACGTATTTACCTTTACACCATGATTTTGCTGGTACTGGTTGCGCTGGTCATCATCAGCTTCCTCCACAGCCAGATAAAAACACTGATTGACCTGGCAACCACCCTATCATTCCTTACCACCCCGGTGCTGGCAATTATTAACTACCGGGTGATTATGAGCCCCGCGGTACCCGGTGAAGCCCGTCCCGGTCTGGCAATGCGGATTCTGAGCTGGGCGGGAATCGCTTTCTGGGGCGGTTTTGCTCTCTTCTTCATTTATATGCGAATTGGTTTTTAGGGGGAATTACTTTTAAGGTAACCATTGACGCGTGAATTGGTTAAATTTAGTGGTAGATGAAAATTACGTTTTCAGGGGTTTGTTAATTCCCCATGCAAAAAGTTTGGACAATACAGAAAGTATTACAGTGGACGGTTGAACATTTCCGGCAGAAGCAGGTGCCGGAAGCACGGCTCAGCGCCGAATTATTGTTAGCCCACAGTTTGAAATGTAAACGATTAGACCTTTACCTTCAGTTCGACCGCATTCTGACCCCGCAGGAGCGAGAAGATTTTCGCCGGGCAGTAGAGCGCCGGGCGAAACACGAGCCGGTTCAGTACATCACCGGCGAGCAGGAATTTATGGGTCTCAGCTTCAAAGTGTCGCCGGCAGTGCTGATACCCCGACCGGAAACCGAACTGTTAGTGGAACATGTCTTAAAAGAGATTTCACACCGAACAAACCAAAATGTGAACATCCTGGATGTGGGAACCGGCAGTGGTGCTATCGCCATCAGCATCGCTCACCAGTGTCCCGACTGCGCGGTTACCGCCGTTGATCTCAGTCCGGCGGCAATCGAAGTCGCAATGGAGAACGCCGGTACGCTGAAAACGGAAAACGTCAGGTTCGAGGTGCGAGACATCCTGAATTCCCCGGATGTTTTTACCGTCAGATTTGACCTGATTGTTTCGAACCCACCATACGTGGCAAAGCGGGAACGGAAAAATCTTCAGCCGCAGGTTGCCCGGTACGAACCCGGCGAAGCGCTTTTTGCCGGAACAGAGGGAATGGATTTTTACCGCAAATTTATCCCACTATTGCCTAAACTGCTTGCCGATGCGGGAAGTGTTTACCTGGAGATAGGTTACGACCAGGATTGGAAAATTAAAAAATTACTTGATAAAGCCGGTTTAAGCCAAATTGAATTTATCCCGGATTATCAAAAAATAAACAGAATTGTAAAGGCATATTATGAAGAAACAGAATCACGGTAAGAACAGAACCAAAGATGAACAATCCGTTCTTTTTGAAGCAATCCTCAATTATTTAAAAAAAAGGAAAAGCAAAAGCTACACCAGCAAGGAACTTGCCCGGGCGATAAACATCCATAAGACCAACTATCACCTCTACCGCCAGGCATTACAAGAAGCACTGAAAGCAGGAAAAATCATCCGGTTGAAAGGGCGGCGCTACACCCTTCCTTCCAGCCTGAGCAAAGTGCAGGGCGGTTTGCAACTGACCCGCCGCGGATTCGGATTTGTAACCGACGATCGCACCGGCGAGGAAATTTTTATTCCCGCTCAGCATTTAAATACTGCCCTCGACGGCGATGAGGTGCAGGTGCAGATTTTTGCTACCTCCCGCGGAAAAAAGAAAGAGGGGCAAATCGTTAAAATCTTGAGCCGCGCTCACAGCAGCTTCGTCGGCACTTACCACCGCAGCGAATACTATGGTTTTGTTAAGCCGGATAATCCTCGTGTTTACCGGGATTTCTATATTCAACCGCAAAATGCTATGAAGGCAAAAAACGGCCAGAAAGTGGTGGTAGAATTTTTGAAATGGGACAGCTCCTCGCTCAACCCGGAAGGGAAAATCGTTGAAATTCTGGGGTTCCCGGATGAGCCGGGTGTGGACGTAGTGAGTGTGCTGAAAGGGTTCGAACTGCCACTTCAGTTTCCGGCAAAGGTGGAACAGGAAGCAAACCGGATTGAACTGAGAATTACGCGAAAGACCGGCTGGATTTGCGCGGGGAACAAATTTTTACCATCGACCCGGCAGACGCCAAAGATTTTGACGATGCCGTCTCCTTAAAAAAACTCACCAACGGCGGGTATGAATTGGGCGTCCCTGTGCAGCCTGCAGCCCAATCAGCCCCGGCTGACCTATAGCTGCATCATGGAAATTGACTCCGAAGGAAACGTGCAAAAATACCGGCTGACACCATCGATTATCGAAAGCAAGCGCCGTTTTACCTACGAAGAAGTCCAGGAAATTTTGGACAACCCGAAAACAAAAGACCCGTATGCCAGGGTGCTGCGCCTGGCGCGGGATTTCAGTCAACGCTTACGAAAAAAACGTCTGCAACTAGGCAGTATTGATTTCGAAACACCGGAAGTACGCTTTGTCCTGGACGAACGGGGAAAACCGGTGGAAATTATTCCGGTGGAACGACTGCAAAGTCACGAGCTGATTGAAGAATTCATGCTGATGGCAAACCAAACGGTTGCCCGGCACATAAAAACGCTGCAAGGGAAAGGAAAACCGCGACCGTTTATTTACCGGGTGCACGAACGGCCGGACACGGAAAAAATTGAGAAATTTGAGCGCTTCCTAAACGCCCTTGGTTTCCGGGTGCGGATTCCCCGGAATATTACCCCGAAAAAATTTCAGGAAATCATGAACCAGGTCAGTGGCACCAAGGACTATATTTTGATAAAGGAAGTAGCCCTGCGCACCATGATGAAAGCAAATTACTCGCCGAAAAATATCGGGCATTTTGGTCTGGCATTTGAGTATTACACTCACTTCACCTCACCCATCCGGCGCTACCCGGACCTGATGGTTCACCGCCTGCTACGGGAATACCAGGCCTGACCAAAATCAGTGAACGAAGTTCCGAGCGGGAACGGGTAGCGCTGGAAGCGGAACGTGAAAGCACCAAGATCAAGCAAGTAGAATGGATTGCCGAACATGTGGGCGAAATGTTCGACGGCTTAATTTCCGGCGTCACTGCCCGGGGGATTTTCGTGGAAATTACCCCGCACCTGATCGAAGGGTTTATTGCCGTGGAAAATTTGGAGGACGACTATTACATCTTTGATGAAAAAACTTATCGGATGGTTGGCAAAGAAAGTAATCGCGAGTATCGCCTGGGCGACGAGGTGCGAATACGGGTGGCGCGGGTCGACCGGGAAACCAACCAGGTGGATTTTGTGATGGCAGCGAACGGGTAGTTACCTGAGGATTGACTGGAAATGCCGGATTAATGGATTTATCCAGGTGATCTTATCCGATTGCGAAAAATAGATAACTGCTTCAGCAGTTTATAAATTAATTAGCACAACGGGTTAAGTATCATTCATTATTACCGGCGAAATTTCATCTTTGTGCAGAAGTCCATTACATCCCCTTAATCACTCTGTCGGTTGCCGGACAAGCCTTCAGAGGGGGATTTGGTGCCTTCCCGCCATTATTCAACCAAATCGATTTCCGAGTTTTAATCGCAATACCTCCCGATATCTCCATCAGCGTCAATCGGCGTTCATCAGGGGCATAAAATATATTTTCCTTCCACTGCCCCAGGTTCCTGAAACAGTATTTGTTCTTTTATCAAATCCGATGTTAACTTTCCGATGAATTGAACCGTATAATAATTTGAGTGCGATCGAAATTACTGATAGACGGAAAATTAAATTGCTCAGATTCATTCCTTTACATATCTTTCTATTCCTTTTTTTGATTTTAACCGCTTCCTGGACGGAGGGTCAAACGGGAAGCGGCAAACAAACCCCGCCTGCTACAGGTAAACCAACAACCGACACTCTGAAAACAATCCCCCAACCGGCGAAATCCGACCTGGAAGGGCCGGTCAAATATAAAGCCGACCGGATTGCTTTTTCGGTAAAAGCGCGCAAAACCTACCTGCTGGGAAATGTTCATATTGAATACCAGAATATTACCCTTGATGCCGGACAAGTGACCATCGACTGGGATCGTAGTTATATGACCGCTATCGGTTCGGTGGACAGCACCGACTCGCTGGGTAACACAGTCAAGACCTCCCCGGCAGTGTTCAGCGAGCGGGGAAACGAACCGATTCATGGGAAACGCCTGGAATACGATTTCAAAAACCAGCGCGGGAAAGTGCTGATTGGCACCACCAAGATGAACCCCGGTTACTATAAAGGAGAAGAGATTAAGAAAGTGGGCAAGAACACCCTGTTTGTCAAAGACGGTTACTTTACCACCTGCGATAGCATCGACCATCCTCATTTTTATTTCAAAGCTTCCAAGATGCGGATAAAAGTGGGCAAACGCGCCGTCGCCAAACCGATTGTGATGTACATTGCCGATGTACCGGTAATGGCTATTCCCTTTGGTGTTTTTCCCATGGAGAGCGGCAGGCGCTCCGGTTTAATTATTCCTACTTATGAAAAAAGTAGTTATGGCGGCAATTCGCTGCGCCACCTGGGTTACTACTGGGCAGCCTCGCAGTACTGGGATGCCACCGTATTGGCAAATTTCTACGAAAAAACCGGTACTGCTTACGAGGGAGAATTACGCTACAAGAAACGCTATGCTTTCAGCGGAAATGTAAACGGTCGTTTTGCGCCGCGGGACATAACCACCGGGGAGAAACGCACCCGCTGGAGCCTGAACTTTCACCATAACCAAACCATCAGCGAGACCATGAATCTAAACGCTTCCGGTTCGTTTGTCAGCGACAAGAATTTTCTGCAAAACACTTCGCACCGTTTGTCCGACCGGTTGAACCAGGTACTAACTACCAACGTGACCCTTTCCAAGCGCTGGCCCTCCTCTAAAAATGCTATCACCGCCAACGTGAGCCGAACCGAAAATTTACAAAATGGAAACCTGGATTATACCTTGCCGCGTTTGTCTTTTAGTCACACTCAATCGAGTATTTTTTCGTTTGATCCTAAGAAATCGACGCGTAAAAAATGGTACCACGATATCTACTACAGATACAACAGCAATTTTCTGTCCCGCGGCAGCCGCAAGTCAACCTCAGACACGCTGGAAATCTTCCGGCGGGAAAGCAGCAGCGCCTGGCAACATACCGCAACCCTGTCTTTTAACAGCAAACTTTTCAAATATTTTAAATACCGGCAGAGTGTCAATTTTGAGGAATTGTGGGTGCCGGAGTACCGGGAATATCACTGGGTCGATTCGCTGAATAACGCCGTGGCAGACACGGTAAAAGGATTCCGGCCCCGCCACACCTTCAGCAGCAGCGTCGGTGCATCCACCACCATTTACGGATTGTTTGAACTGCCGTTTAGCCCGCTGAAAATCATCCGGCACAAAATGGACCCGTCGGTCAGCTTTTCCTTCAGCCCGGATTTTACTACCGAGAACTGGGGTTACGTCCAAACCTGGCGGGATACGCTGGGACGAATCCGCAAATTCGACCGGTTTACCGGGAATCCCTACGGCGGCACCCGCTCATCGGAAGCAAGACGGATGAACATCTCGGTGAACAACCTTTTCCAGGGGAAAATCATTCGCGACGGTGAGGAGAAAAAGATTGACCTGTTCAATCTCAATTTTAGCACGTCGTACGATTTTATCCGGGACAGTTTAAAATGGAACGATTTAACCAGCCGAATGCAGGCGCGTGCTTCACGTGATTTCGATTTTACCTTTTCGGCAACCCACAGCTTCTACAAATACGGTCACCAGGGCAGCAGGAGAAGAAATGAGTACGTGTGGCAAAACGGTTTTGCCCTGCCGCGGTTAGTCCGGTTGCAGGCAAATGCCCGGGTGCACCTGAGCCCCCGGACAAAAAAGCAAACCCCAAAACCGGCAACCGAACCGGTTGA
>MVCZ01000007.1 GCA_002049825.1 Candidatus Zhuqueibacterota bacterium 4484_188 | reverse complement strand
GACCTGCACGCGCAGATAAAAGTTCGTATTAACGGCGCGCTTTTCGATACCACGGTAGGACGGGTTCTCTTTAATCAAATCGTTCCCGACGAAATGGGATATATAAACGAAACGATGACCAAGAAGAATCTGGAAACACTGGTTGCTTCAACTTATAAAAAAGCAGGTAACCTGAAAACCGTTGAATTTCTTGATCGTCTGAAGGAAATGGGTTTTCGTTATTCCACGCTTGCCGGTTCCAGCATTGGGCTGGACGACATTGTGATTCCCGAAAGCAAACATAAAATTGTGGAAAAAGCCTACGAAGAAGTCCGTCAGCTTGAAGAACAGTACCAAATGGGAATTATTACTGACGGTGAGCGCTATAACAAGGTTATTGATATTTGGACCCGGGTAACCGAACAAGTGTCCGGCGACTTGTTCCATATTCTGAAAGATCACAAGAATGGATTCAACTCGTTGTACATGATGTCCGATTCCGGTGCCCGTGGCAGCCGCGAGCAAATCCGGCAGTTGGCGGGAATGCGCGGACTGATGGCGAAACCGCAGAAAACACTGACCGGGCAAACCGGTGAGATTATCGAAAACCCGATTACGGCAAATTTCTTCGAAGGGCTAACAGTGCAGGAATATTTTATTTCCACTCACGGTGCCCGGAAAGGTCTGGCAGATACCGCCCTGAAAACCGCGGATGCCGGTTATCTTACCCGTCGGCTGGTGGATGTGGCACAGGATGTCGTCATTACCGAATTTGACTGCGGAACCATTCTGGGTCTGGACACCCACCCGATCAAGGAAGGTGAGCGTATTATTGAATCCCTTTCCGACCGTGTTCTTGGGCGTGTGTCGCTGGAAGATGTAGAAGACCCGTTAACCGGCAAACTTATTGTCGGTGCCGGCGAATTGATTGATGAAGAAGTTGCCCAGATCATTGAAGAATCGGCTATTGAATCGATTAAAATTCGCTCAGTGCTGACCTGCGAAGCCGAACGCGGGGTTTGTGCCATGTGTTACGGTCGGAATCTGGCTACCGGAAGAATGGTGGATATTGGTGAGGCAGTGGGAATTATGGCGGCACAGAGTATCGGCGAACCCGGAACGCAGCTCACCCTGCGAACTTTCCATATCGGTGGTATTGCCGGTCGTATTGCTGCCCAATCCAGGGTTTTATCCAGGTTCAACGGCACGGCAAAATTCGAAAATTTGCGGTACATCACTGGTGAAGAAACCGACGAAAACGGTAAGCTGGTAAAGAAAATGATTGCCATCGGGCAGCATGGAAAGATTCATGTGCTGGATGAGCAGGGGCGCTCCCAGGTGAATTACACTGTACAAACAGGCTCTAACATTTTGGTAAAAGATGGTGAGAATGTGGAACGCGGACAAGAGCTGTTCGAATGGGATCCTTATTCCACCGCAATTTTAGCAGAAAGTGCCGGAACGGTGCAATATGCCGATATTGTGGAAAATGTTACCGCACGGGAAGAACTGGATGAACAAACCCTGCAAAAACAGAGAGTGATTATTGAATCGCGAAATAAAAACCTGAGTCCGCACATTAAGCTTCTGGATGATAATGGTGAAGAAATATCGACTTACATTCTTCCGGTTAAGGCGCAAATCCGGGTGAAAGACGGACAGAAAATAAAGGCGGGAACGGTTTTGGCGAGAATACCTCGCGAAATTGGAAGAACCCGAGATATCACCGGCGGTTTACCGCGGGTGGCTGAGCTGTTCGAAGCCCGCAAACCGAAGGAAGAAGCGGTGGTGAGCGAAATCGATGGTGTAGTCCGCTTTGGTGCCATTAAAAGAGGAATCCGGGAAATTATTGTTGAAGGAACACTGGAGCAGAAAAAATACCTCATTCCCTACAGCAAGCACGTACTGGTCCATAATGGCGATTATGTCAAAGCCGGCGAGATGCTTAGCGAAGGCTCAATTGCCCCGCATGATATTCTGCAAATTCTTGGTCCGAACAAAGTCCAGGAATACCTGGTGAACGAAATTCAGGAAGTGTATCGTTTGCAGGGTGTAAGTATAGATGACAAGCACATCGAGGTGATTGCGCGTCAAATGATGCAGCGGGTCAGAGTAATTGATCCCGGTGATACCCGGTTCCTTGAAGGCGACACGGTTAACAAATTTCTGTTTAAAGAACAGAATGAGAAAACCCGGAATAAAGTGGTCATTCTTGAACCGGGCGACTCACGTTTCCGCAAACGCCAATTGGTTGACCGCATGAAATTCGAATATACCAACCGGCAATTGGAGAAAAACGAGAAACGGCTTGCCGAAGCACGTCCGGCGGAACCGGCAACCTCAGAACCCATTCTACTGGGAATTACCCAGGCTGCCCTGACGACTGACAGTTTCATCAGTGCGGCTTCTTTCCAGGAGACCACACGGGTACTGACCGAGGCTGCCATTGCCGGAAAAGTGGATCATCTGTTTGGTTTGAAGGAAAACGTAATTGTAGGAAATTTAATTCCGGTGGGAACCGGTTTAAATAAATACAAACAACTTCAGGTTGAATCGAAAACCGGTACCGACGAGGAAAAACCGGTGGAAGAAATGGCGCCGGCAGATTAAACGGCGCCGAAAATTCTATAAAAAAGTTTGGTAAAATAGGATTCATATATTAAATTTTAAGTCTGTCACTTTTTGGAAATAAGGCACAGGAGGAAGAATTGCCAACAATTAATCAGTTGATCCGCTCGGGTCGAAAAAAAGTGGAAAAGAAAAACAAAGCGCCGGCATTGGGAAGTTCGCCTCAAAAACGTGGTGTTTGCACCCGGGTATATACTACGACACCCAAAAAGCCTAATTCTGCTTTACGCAAAGTGGCGCGTGTCCGGTTAACCAATGGCATAGAAGTAACAGCTTATATTCCGGGTGAAGGGCACAATCTTCAGGAACACTCTATTGTGTTAATTCGCGGCGGTCGGGTGAAAGACCTGCCGGGTGTTCGCTATCATATTATTCGCGGTACATTGGATACCAGCGGTGTGAATGACAGGAACCAGGGACGTTCTAAATACGGAACCAAACGTCCGAAAAAATAAAAATTTTCGAGGTTTTTATGAGAAGAAGGAAGGCACCGGAAAGATTAGTTCTGCCCGATCCCAAATATCGCAGCGAGTTGGTTAGTAAGTTCATCAACGGGCTGATGCTGGAAGGAAAACGCAGCAAGGCGGAGAAAATTTTTTACACGGCAATGGTTATCATTGAATCGAAAATGAAACATGATCCGCTGGAAGTGTTCAAAAAGGCAATGGACAATGTTTCACCGATTTTGGAAGTACGCTCACGCCGTGTGGGTGGTGCAACATACCAGGTGCCGGTTGAGGTCCGGGAAAAGCGTCGGCGGTCTTTGGCAATTCGCTGGCTGGTCAATTTCTCGAGAGCCCGCTCCGAGCGGACTATGGCTGAGCGACTGGCAAATGAGTTTATGGCAGCTTTCAAGGGTGAAGGCGCCTCTGTGAAAAAGAAAGACGACACCCATCGGATGGCTGAGGCTAATAAGGCTTTTGCTCATTTCAGATGGTAAAATTTTGAGAAGAAGGTTTTGATTAATGAGTAAGCGGTACCCATTAAATAAAATTCGTAATATCGGCATCATGGCACACATCGATGCCGGTAAAACCACCACCACCGAACGTGTTCTGTTCTACACCGGACGAGTCCATCGGATGGGAGAGGTGCATGAAGGGTCCGCTACCATGGATTGGATGGAGCAAGAGAAAGAGCGCGGAATTACCATTACTTCTGCTGCGACTACTTGTTTCTGGAACGATCATCAAATTAACATTATCGATACCCCCGGGCACGTGGACTTTACCGCCGAGGTGGAAAGATCGCTCAGGGTGTTAGATGGCGCAGTAGCTTTATTTTGTGCCGTGGGCGGTGTGGAACCACAATCCGAAACAGTGTGGCACCAGGCAAATAAATACAAAGTTCCGCGCATTGCATTTGTAAATAAAATGGATCGCATCGGTGCGGATTTCTACAATGTTCTGGAAATGATGAAAATTCGTCTGGGTGCCCGCGTGCTTCCTCTGCAAATTCCCCTGGGCGAGGGCGACCTTTTTACCGGCTTAATTGACCTGGTAAAAATGAAAGCCATTATTTATAACGATTCCAGCCTGGGCAGCAAGTGGATTGAACAGGAAATCCCGCGGGACCTGGAAGACAAAGCCAATGAATATCGCACCAACCTGCTGGATGTTGCTTCCGAGTTCGATGACCATTTGATGGAAAAGTATTTTGAGAACCGGGAAATTGATTCGGCAGAAATTTCGGCTGCGATTCGTAAAGGAACACTACGGAATGAAATCGTGCCGGTGCTGTTGGGTTCTGCGTTTAAAAATAAAGGAATTCAGCGTTTGCTCGACGCGGTGATTGACTACCTGCCGGCACCTTCTGATATTCCGCCGGTGGTTGGTGTTGATCCGCGTTCGGAAACCGAAGTGTCGCGCAAAGTATCCGATGACGAACCGTTTACCGCGCTGGCATTTAAAATAATGACTGACCCTTATGTTGGTAAACTCACCTTTTTCCGGGTCTATGCCGGGGTGGCAAAAGCCGGTTCCTACGTTCTGAATGCCAATAGCGGCAAAAAAGAACGCCTGGGACGCATTCTGCAGATGCATGCTAATCATCGAGCCGATGTAAGTGAAGTTTGCACCGGCGACATTGCCGCAGCGGTGGGACTGAAATTCACCCGCACCGGCGAAACGCTTTCCGACCCCAAAAAACCGATTACCCTGGAATCGATGAATTTCCCGGAACCGGTGATTGCTGTTGCCATTGAACCAAAATCGAAAGCCGATCAGGATAAACTGTCGGCGGCGCTCAGTAAATTAAGCGATGAAGACCCTACTTTTGTTGTTTCTACCGACGAAGATACCGGGCAAACCCTGATTAGCGGCATGGGAGAATTGCATCTGGAAATTATTGTCGATCGCCTGCTGCGTGAATTTAAAGTAGGTGCCCGTGTCGGACGTCCACAGGTGAGCTACAAAGAAACCATTACCAAACCGGTCTCGGTGGAAGGAAAATTCGTCAGACAGTCCGGCGGACGGGGACAATATGGTCACGTGGTTATCGAGATGGAACCGAATGAGAAGGGAAAGGGGTTTGAGTTTGAAAATAAAATTGTTGGCGGCGTAATCCCCCGGGAATTCATTCCCTCGGTAAAACTTGGCGTGGAAGACGCTTTAAAAAACGGCGTGATTGCCGGTTACCCGGTAGTGGACGTGATTGTGCGCCTGATTGATGGTTCCTACCACGAAGTTGACAGTTCGGACATATCGTTCCGCATTGCCGGCTCGATGGCGGTGAAAAACGGACTTAAAAAAGCGGGTGCTATTTTAATTGAACCGATTATGGCAATGGAAATTGTGGTTCCGGAAGAATACCTGGGCGATGTAATCGGCGACATAAACAGCCGACGCGGAAAGGTGTCCGGAATTTTGCCGCGCAAAGATGCCCAGGTGGTCGATTGCCATGTGCCGCTCAGCGAAGTTTTCGGGTATGCTACAGACCTGCGTTCGATTACGCAGGGGCGGGCGGTGTACACCATGCAGTTTGACCACTACGACGTAATTCCACCGAATATTTTGGATAAATTATTAGAAAAAATCCTTGGAAGGAAATAAGAGAGGACGAAACCGTGCCTGGACAGAGTATTAGAATTAAATTAAAAGCATACGATCATCACCTGATCGATAAGTCGGCTGAAAAAATTATTACCACGGCAAAAACCACCGGCGCCCTTATCTCGGGACCGATTCCGTTGCCTACCAACCGGAGTGTGTTTACCGTGTTGCGCTCGCCCCATGTGGATAAAAAATCGCGCGAGCAGTTTGAAATGCGGATTCACAAAAGACTGATTGATATTCATAACGCAACCAACAAGACCATCGATCAATTGATGAAACTGGAACTGCCGGCGGGCGTGGATATTGAAATTAAAACCTGATAAAAAGTAATCAACTGTTTGGAGAAGAATAAAATGAGCGGTATGCTGGGTAAAAAGATAGGGATGACCAGAGTTTTTGATGAGTCGGGCAATATTGTCCCCGTGACAGTTATTGAAGCCGGACCTTGCTATGTAACCCAGATAAAAACCCTTGAAAAAGACGGGTACGAAGCCGTGCAACTGGGCTTTGGCGTGAAGAAAGAAAAAAATACCATCAAACCGTTAATGGGAAAATTTAAAAAAGCCGGAATTGCACCGCAGCGTAAGTTGAAAGAATTTTCGCCTTTTGAGGATCGGGAATTGAAGTTGGGTGACGAGGTAACGGTGGAAATGTTTCAGCCGGGCGACGTAGTGAAGGTGTCCGGTCTCAGCCGTGGGCTGGGATTTACCGGCGTAGTCAAGCGTCATGGATTCGGCGGCGGACCGGTAACTCACGGACAATCCGACCGTTTGCGTGCTCCCGGATCGCTGGGACAAAGCTCCTATCCTTCCCGGGTTTTTAAAGGGATAAAAATGGCTGGGCATATGGGTGACAAGCGTGTTTCGGTGCGTGGGTTGAAAGTGGTAAAAGTAGATGCCGAAAAGAATTTGTTATTTGTGAAAGGCGCCGTTCCCGGCTCGCGAAATAATTTTGTGGAAATTTACAAACAGTAACCTTCAGGAAAAAAACAGGTATCAGCAATGAAACTTCATGTTTATAAAATTGACGGAACTAAAACCGCGGATACCGTCGAGTTGAATCCGGCGGTGTTCGAAACCGAACCCAATGAGCACAGTGTGTATTTGGCAGTAAAGCGCTACCTGGCAAACCAGCGCCAGGGGACCCATTCGGTTAAAACCCGCTCGGATGTTTCCGGCGGCGGGAAAAAACCATTTCGGCAAAAAGGCACCGGTCGGGCACGTCAGGGTACCATCCGTGCCGCCCACATGGTTGGCGGCGGCAGGGCACACGGACCGCATCCCAGGGACTATTCCGGGAAATTGCCTAAAAAAGTATCGAAACTTGCTCGTCGTTCGGCGCTTTCGGCAAAGGCAAAAGAAGAAAAAATTATCGTGGTCGAGGATTTTTCTTTCGAGGCACCCAAGACTCGCCGGGTTGCCGAAATTATAAAAAATCTGAATTTGGATACCACCAAGGTGCTGTTTGTAACCGCGAATTTGGAAAAAAACCTGGTCATGTCTGCCAGAAACATTCCCTATACCAAAGTTCAGAAGGCGCCCGAGTTTTCAGTTTATGACATCGTGAATTCCCAATATGTCATTTTTCAGAAAGGTGCTGTTCAAACTGTAAATGAGGTGTTTGTATAATGAAAGATCCACGTGAGGTTGTGATTCAACCTGTTTTAACCGAAAAAGCGTTACGCTTAAAAGAAAGCCAGAATCAATACATGTTTAAGGTTGCGCCCAACGCCAACAAAATTGAGATTAAGCGCGCCGTGGAAAAACGGTTTTCGGTGAAAGTAACCGATGTGCGCACCCTGAATGTGAAGCCAAAACCCCGGCAGCGGTTTACCCGTGGCGGGCGGGTAACCGGTTTTACTTCCCGGTGGAAGAAAGCGGTGGTAACCCTGGCTGAGGGCGAAAAACTGGATTTCCTGGAGAATTTATAACGTAGATTTGGAGAGTAACTATGGGATTAAAAAAATATAAACCAAATACTCCCGGACTTCGGTACCGAATCGATGTGACCACCGAGGATATTACCAAGCAGGAACCGGAAAAATCGCTTTTGAAACCTTTGAAGCGAACCGGCGGTCGGAATAACCATGGTCGGGTTACTGCCTGGCAAAGGGGCGGGGGGCATAAACGCCAATATCGGGTAATTGATTTTAAGCGGAAAAAGAAAGACATCCCGGCAACAGTGAAAGCGATTGAGTATGATCCGAATCGAACAGCGCGAATTGCACTGCTGTTTTATGCGGACGGCGAGAAACGCTATATCATTGCCCCACATGGTCTCAAAGTTGGCGACCAGGTAATGTCCGGCGAGAAGGCGGAAATTAAAGTTGGTAATTCACTGCCGCTGGCAAATATTCCCCTGGGAATGTCGGTTCACAATATTGAGCTGATTCCCGGTAAAGGTGGTCAGGTTGCCCGCAGTGCCGGTTCGTCTGCCCAATTAATGGCTAAGGAAGAAGATTTTGCGCTGTTAAAAATGCCCTCGGGCGAGATTCGCAAATTCAGGCTCAATTGTTATGCGACCATTGGTCAGACCAGCCACATCGAACACAGTAATGTTTCGTTGGGAAAAGCGGGACGTTCCCGCTGGCTGGGTCGACGTCCGCACGTGCGCGGCGTGGCAATGAACCCAATCGACCATCCCATGGGTGGCGGCGAAGGCAAATCCTCCGGTGGACGCCATCCCTGTTCGCCGTGGGGGCAGTTGTCCAAAGGATTAAAAACTCGCAAAAAGAACAAAAAGTCAAATGATTTAATTGTTAAACGACGTAAATAAGCAGGAGTAAGGAATGGCAAGGTCCCTGAAAAAAGGTCCATATATTGACCCGAAACTATTGAAAAAAGTGCTGGATATGGACAGGCAAGGAGCAAAAAAGGTGATCAAAACCTGGAAATGGAATCGAAGGCAGTTGCTAAATATATGAGAACCTCTCCGTTGAAAATGCGGCGGGTGATCGATTTGATTAAAGGTAAAAATGTGGAAGATGCACTCAATGTGCTTCATTTTTCCCCCAAGCGAAGTGCCAAATTTATTGAGAAAACGCTTCGTTCGGCAGTGGCAAACTTTTTCGAAGCGTACGAAGGTAAAAAAATAACCGCCGATGATTTGTACATAAAAAAGGTGTGGGTAGACGAAGGTCCCATGTTGCGTCGATTCAGACCCATGTCAATGGGAAGGGTCGGCAGAATTCGCCGCCGCACCAGTCATTTAACTATCGTGGTGGAAGATAAGAAACAGTAAGAACTGGAGGAAACACTTTGGGTCAGAAAACAAATCCAATCGGATTTCGTTTAGTGGTAACGAAAAACTGGGATTCTCAGTGGTTTAACGAAAAAAAATATGGCGAGACACTGAATGAAGATTTACTGCTCAGGAGCTATATTCGCAAACGTATTCCTGATGGTGCAATTTCCCGGATTAAAATTGAAAGAACCGCCCGGAAAGTGCTGCTGGAACTTAATACTGCCCGTCCGGGGGTCGTAATCGGGAAAAAGGGCGCCGAGGTGGATCAGCTAAAAGAAGAGTTAAAAAAACTGATTAATAAAGACGTTCAGATTAATATTAAGGAAATCAAGCATCCCGAGCTGGACTCGTTCCTGGTGGCGCAAAATATTGCCCGTCAGTTGGAAGGAAAAGTATCTTTCCGTCGTGCCATGAAACGAGCGATCACTTCTTCGATGCGCCTGGGTGCCGAGGGGATCAAGCTAACTTGTGCCGGGCGTTTGGGCGGTGCCGAAATGGCGCGCACCGAGAGCTACAAAGAAGGAAGAATCCCGCTGCATACCTTGCGTTCGGATATTGACTATGCAACTGCCACGGCAATTACCACCTACGGCTGTATTGGTGTTAAGGTCTGGATGTGTCACGGGAATGTGCTTGAGCGATAATTTTACCGAGGAGAATTAAAAATGTTAATGCCGAAAAGGGTCAAATACAGAAAACAACAACGAGGAATCAACAAAGGAAACGCCCAGCGTGGGAATGTCGTTTCATTTGGCCAATACGGTTTAAAGGCATTGGAAGCCCATTGGATTACTTCCCGGCAAATTGAAGCTGCCCGTATTGCAATGACCCGGTATATCAAGCGCGGCGGCAAAGTATGGATTCGTATTTTCCCGGACAAACCGGTGACCAAAAAGCCGGCTGAAACCCGCATGGGAAAGGGTAAAGGCGCACCTGAATATTGGGTAGCGGTAGTTAAGCCAGGACGGATTATGTTCGAAATCGAAGGTGTTCCCCAGGATGTAGCCAAAGAGGCAATGCGACTGGCTTCTCACAAATTGCCCATTAAAACCAAGTTTGTTATACGAGAAGAATTAGGAGAGTAGCAAAAGATGAAACCTCGAGAAATGAGAGAGCTTCCGGTGGAAGAGTTGAAGATGCGTTTGGACGATCTGGTGGATGAAATGGCTAATTTAAACATACAGAAAGCGACACAGCAATTGGTTAACCCCAGTCGTATCCGTATTGTACGAAAAGAAATCAGTCGAATAAAAACCATTCTGAGAGAATACGAACTGGGAATATCTAAAACTAAAACAGAGAGTACAGAATAACTATGAAAAGAGGTGTGCGGAAGACAAGAGTCGGCGTGGTAGTGAGCGACAAGATGGACAAGACCGCGGTGGTTTCGGTGGAGCGCTTGGTAAAGCACCCCACATACAAGAAGTATATTAAGCGAACTTCAAAGTTCAAAGCCCATGATGAGAAAAATGAATGCCATGTAGGTGATCTGGTAAAAATAATGGAAACACGTCCGTTGAGTCGCACCAAGCGGTGGCGGATTGTGGAAGTTATCGAAAAAGTTAAATAGTATAAATGTGCTAGGATTGTAGTCATGATTCAGGAATATACCAAACTAAATGTAGCGGATAACTCGGGAGCAAAGAAGGTGATGTGTATCCGCTTGCTGGGCGGTTCGCGCAAGCGTTATGCTTCGGTGGGCGACATTATTGTGGTGAGTGTTAAAAATGCAATTCCGAACGCGCCGGTTAAAAAGGGGCAAGTTTCACGAGCGGTGGTAGTGAGAACTCGCAAAGAAATTCGCCGTGAAGACGGCAGTTATATCCGCTTTGATGAAAATGCTGCAGTTTTACTGGACGATCAGGGCGAACCACGAGGAACCCGTATCTTCGGACCGGTGGCGCGCGAATTGCGGGATAAAGATTTTATGAAGATTATTTCTTTAGCACCTGAAGTTCTTTAAGAAGGAAAAACAACCATGAGAAAAGTTGTAAAAGATGATAATGTAATTGTTATAAGCGGAAATTACCGCGGGAAAACCGGTAAAGTGCTGAAAGTGTTTCCCAAAGAAAATCGCATTGTGGTTGAAGGCGTCAATTTCATTAAAAAACATTCCCGCCCCACCCAACAGTTACCGCAGGGGGGGATTGTTGAGAAAGAAGCTCCCATTAATGCTTCTAACGTGAAAGTTATTTGTCCCAAATGCAATCGTCCCACCCGGGTAGGTACCAGGATTTTAGAAGATAAATCGAAGGTGCGCTACTGTAAGCACCCGGACTGCGGAGAGATTATTTAATAAGTAAAGGGTTTGTAATGAAAGACTATAAGCCAAGATTAAAAGAGTTATTCAGAAAAGAGATTGTTCCTGCACTTATGAAGCGATTTGATTACAAAAACGTGATGCAGGTGCCCAGGTTACAAAAGATAAATTTAAACATCGGGGTTGGCGAAGCTATTCAGGACCCGAAAGCGCTGGAACATGCCATGAATGACCTGGCAATTGTTAGCGGTCAACATCCTTCGATTCGCACCGCCAAAAAATCGATCTCAAATTTCAAATTACGTAAAGGAATGAAGATCGGTTGTTCGGTTACCTTGCGGGGCGTGCGTATGTATGAATTTTTAGACCGTTTTATTAACCTGGCGGTACCGCGCATCCGGGACTTTCGGGGGTTATCAGACAAGGCGTTCGATGGTCATGGAAATTACTCGGTAGGTGTGCGCGAACAGATTATTTTCCCCGAGATTAATGTGGATAAAATTGATAAAATTCGCGGTATGAACATTACCTTTGTAACGAATGCAAAAAGCGACGAAGAGGCGCACGAGCTTCTTAAAGCGTTTGGTATGCCGTTTAAAAAATAAGAAGGAGTTTTGGAATTGGCGAAAAAATCTCTGATCGCAAAGGCGAAGAAAAAACAAAAATTCCAGGTAAGAGAATACAACCGTTGCCAGCGCTGTGGCAGGCCGCGCGGTTATTATCGTAAATTTGGATTGTGCCGGATTTGTGTGCGCGAGCTGGCCAATAAAGGCGAAATTCCTGGCGTGGTAAAAGCCAGTTGGTAATTAGGTAGGAGAGTATTTTTATGAGTATGACAGATCCGATTGCAGATTTCTTAACCCGTATTCGAAATGCTATTCAGGCGAATCATCGGCGCGTCGATATTCCCGCTTCGAACTTGAAAAAAAGAATGGCGGAAATTTTATACGAACAAAAATTTATCAAGAATTACATCCTGATTGAAGACGGAAAACAAGGAATCATTCGTATTTTTCTGAAAGTGGACCGAAACGGGAAAAATATCATATCGGTTTTAAAACGGGTAAGTACGCCCGGACGCCGGTATTATGTGGATGTCGAAAATCTGCCAAGAGTTAAAAATAATATGGGTATTGCCATGATCAGCACGTCCAAAGGTGTTATGACCGAACGTCAGGCTCGCAGGGAGAACGTGGGCGGCGAAGTGCTGTGTTACATCTGGTAATAGTAAAGAAGAAGGAGTGATATTGTGTCTCGTATAGGCAAATTACCTATTCCAATTCCCCAGGGAGTGGAAATTAAAGTGGAAAGCGGAATTGTTCGCGTCAAAGGTCCGAAAGGAGAATTGTCAGTTTCGGTGAGCAGCGAAATGCAGATAAAAAAAGAGGGTGAAACGCTGGTTGTCGAGCGTCCGAGCGATTCGATTCAGCACCGCTCCCTGCACGGTTTAACCCGAACGCTGATTCACAACCTGGTGCAGGGTGTAACCGAAGGATATTCCAAAAATCTTGAGATTGTCGGGATTGGATATAAGGCAGAAAAACGTGGAAACGGCTTGTTTTTAACGCTGGGTTATTCGCATCCCATATATTTTACGCCGCCCCAGGGAATTACTATCGAAACACCCACCCCGACTAAAATAACTATTTCCGGGATTGACAAGGTATTGGTCGGGCAGGTGAGTGCAAAAATACGATCCTTCAGAAAACCCGAACCATACAAGGGTAAGGGAATTCGGTATGAAGGTGAGTATGTGCGGCGGAAAGCCGGAAAGACAGCAGGTTAATTCAATTAAAACGGGAGACTAATCGTTTCATGAAAGCGGTTCGAAAAAAAAGAAAGATTTTGGGTTCCAGTAAGCGACCCCGCCTGGTGGTATTCAGAAGTTTAAAATACATTTACGCCCAGGTAGTTGATGATTCGCAGCAAAAAACATTATTTGGTGCCTCCAGCAAGAGCAAACCCATTCAGGCAGAAATAAAGAAAGCCAAATCGCCTACCGAAGTCAGTCGTCTGGTAGGAAAGTTGATCGCCGACAAAGCCAGAGAAAGAAAAATAGATAAAGTGGTGTTCGACAGAAACGGCTATGCCTATCACGGTCGGGTAAAAGCCCTGGCTGAGGGCGCTCGCGAAGGCGGATTACAATTTTAACAGATAACAATGAAGAGGTGTGGTTGTGGTTGAAAGTATTAGCCCCCATGAATTAGAACTGAAAGAAAAAGTGGTTTACATTAACCGGGTTGCCAAAGTGGTCAAAGGTGGTCGCCGGTTTAGTTTTAGCGCCATTGTAGTGGTCGGCGACGGAAACGGTCATGTAGGCGTGGGTCTGGGTAAAGCCAACGAAGTGATTAACGCCATTGCCAAGGCGACCGAGAAAGCCAGAAAGGAAATTGTGCGTATTAATATTTTGGGTAGCACAATTCCCTATACGGTTTTTGGCAAATGTGGCGCCGGGAAAGTTGTACTGAAACCAGCCAGCCCGGGAACCGGTGTAATTGCCGGCGGTCCGGTTCGGGCAATCTGCGAAGTGGTGGGAATTAAAGATATTTTAACCAAATCGCTGGGTTCTCCCAATCCGCATAATATTGTGAAGGCAACCATGCACGCGTTGCAGTCATTGGAAGACCCGATGACCATTGCCCGCAAGCGAGGGATGACTCTTGCGGAATTGTTCAGAGGTTGAATTTTTTAACAAGCGAGTACGATTCATGGCAAAGAAAAAAGAAAAAGAGAAAAAAATCCAGGTAACATTAAAGAGAAGTCTAATTGGTCAGTTACCGGCTCATCGAAAAACCATTCAGGCGCTGGGACTGCACAAAATCGGACATACGCGGGAATTTACCGCAACACCCCAGATTCTCGGAATGATTAATAAAGTGAAGCACATGGTTACCTGGGAAGAAATATAAAAAAACCGTTATGAGGTATTGAGAATGGATTTAGGAAATCTGAAAAGCGCACCAGGTTCCACTCGTAAAAATAAACGTTTGGGGCGCGGGGAAGCTTCGGGAACCGGCGTAACGGCTGGTCGGGGAAACAAAGGGCAACGTTCCCGCTCCGGTTCGAAAAGACGTGCCTGGTTCGAAGGCGGTCAAATGCCCTTGCAACGCCGTCTGCCCAAATTCGGTTTTTATCATCATGGCAAAATCGTTTACCAGGTAGTGAACCTTTCCGATTTGGAAAAAGTGAAATATGAAACCGAAATTACTCCGGGGGTTTTAAAATCGGCAGGGTTGGTGAAATATGCCGATCGCCCGATCAAATTGTTGGGAAAGGGTAAAATTGAAAAGAAAGTTGACGTGAAGATACATGCGATTAGTAAAACGGCGCGGGAACAGGTCGAAAAGTTAGGAGGCACTGTTACGGTATTATGATTGAAACTTTCAGAAACATTTTCAAAATCCACGACCTGAGACAGCGAATCCTGTTTACGGTCATTATTCTGGCGCTGGAGCGGGTTGGCACACACATCGTTACACCGGGCATCGACACATCGGTTCTGGCGGAAGGAATGAAAAATCTTTCCGGCACACTGTTCGGTCTGTACGACCTGTTTGCCGGCGGTGCTTTTAAAAAGGCTGCCGTTTTCGGGCTGGGAATTATGCCCTACATCAGCGCTTCGATTATCTTTCAGTTATTGGGTGCGGTAGTTCCTTATATTCAGCGTCTTCAGAAAGAAGGCGAGGAAGGACGGAAGAAAATCACCCAGTACACCCGCTACGGAACCCTGTTGATTTCGGCAATGCAGGCGTTTGGCGTGGCTATTTTTCTGGAGAGTATCGAAGTAAACGGTGTGAAAGCGGTGATTCATCCCGGTATGAGTTTCCGCCTGTTAACCATGCTTTCCATGGCGACTGGCACCATGCTCATTATGTGGCTGGGCGAATTAATCGACGAACGCGGGATCGGCAACGGTATTTCGCTGATCATTTTTATTGGTATTATTGCCCGTCTCCCTGCGGCTATCATGGAAGAATGGATACAGTTCAGCAGCGGCAATCGCACGCTGCTTACTGAGCTGTTTTTAATCGCGCTCGCTTTTGTAATCGTTGCCGGAATTGTTGCGCTTACCCAGGGGACACGAAAAATACCGGTTCAGTATGCCAAACGGGTTGTGGGACGGAAAGTGTACGGCGGGGTGAACACGCACTTCCCGTTGCGGGTAAATACTGCCGGGGTTATGCCCATCATCTTTGCCCAGGCAATTATGTTCGTTCCCAGCACCCTGTTTTCTTTCTTCCCGGACAGCGAATTTATTGGTACAATGCAGCGTGCCTTTTCCATGGAGTCCTGGTTTTACTGGTTGATCTATGGAATTATGATTGTATTCTTTACTTATTTTTACACTGCTATTGCTCTGAATCCGGTGGATGTGGCGGATAATCTGAAAAAACAGGGCGGCTTTGTTCCTGGTGTCAGACCGGGTAAGAAAACCGCTGAATATCTGGACAATATCTTAACCCGGATCACTTTGCCCGGCTCAATTGCCCTGGCAATTGTCGCCATTATACCGTATATTTTGGTAAAAAGTTTTCATATCTCCTATAATTACGCTTCTTTCTTTGGCGGGACCGGGTTGCTCATTATTGTGGGCGTTGCCCTGGATACCATCCAGCGGTTTGAATCGCACCTGTTTATGCGCCACTACGATGGATTTATGAAGAGTGGAAAGATACGCGGATGTATTTCGGTGAATGAGGAAGTGGTGCATGGAATTCCGTCGTCCCGGAGAGTGCTCAGAGAGGGTGACATTGTGAGTGTGGATATTGGCGTGAAATATAAAGGGTTTCATGGCGACTCTGCTTTTACGTTTCCGGTGGGTGATATTTCTCCGGAGAAAAAGAAACTGCTTAGGGTAACCATAGAAGCGCTTTACCGGGGAATTGACCAGGCACGGTCGAATAACCGATTGCAGGATATTTCCCATGCCATTCAATCGCACGCCGAAAGTTACGGGTATGGTGTAGTGCGGGAACTGGTAGGACACGGGATTGGGAAAACGTTGCATGAGGAACCGCAGGTGCCGAATTTCGGGAAACCGCATCGCGGACCGTTGCTGCGGGCAGGGATGACACTGGCGATTGAACCCATGATTAATATGGGAACACGGCACGTGCTGACACTGGATGATGGCTGGACGGTGGTGACACAAGACCGTCTGCCATCGGCGCATTATGAACACACGATTATTATTTCCAACGGGAAACCGGAAATAATAACAGAGAACAATTTGAAAGACGAGGTATTTAAGTGGCCAAAGAACAACCAATAGCGGTTGATGGTGTCATCAAGGAAACGCTGCCCAACGCCACATTTATCGTGCGGTTGGAAAACGGACACGAAGTGCTGGCGCATGTATCCGGGAAGATGCGGATGCACTTTATTAAAATCTTGCCCGGCGACAAGGTGAAGATTGAACTGTCGCCCTACGATTTGAAACGCGGCAGAATTACCTATCGATATAAATGAAATTGATTGAGAAGAGAGGATATTATGAAGGTTCAGGCTTCAGTCAAGAAACGGTGTGAACATTGTAAAATAATTCGAAGGCATGGCGTTGTCCGTGTCATTTGCAAGAAGAACCCCAAGCATAAACAAAGACAGGGTTAATTAATTTAAGGAGGTTGTTTTGGCTCGTATTGTCGGTGTTGATTTACCAAAAGACAAACCGTTCGGCATAGCACTCACCTATATTTTTGGTATCGGTCGGAGTTCTGCGCTCAAAATTTGCCAGGAAGCAAAAGTAGACCCCGCCATTCGTACCAGGGATATCACCGACGAGAATGTCAGGGATGTTCGCAATGTTATTCAGCAATCCTACAAGGTGGAAGGTGCCCTGAAAGCGGAAATCAACATGAATATAAAGCGATTGATTGATATCAATTGTTACCGGGGCATGAGACACAAGCTGGGTTTGCCGGTTCGTGGTCAGCGTACTAAGACCAACGCCCGGACTCGCAAAGGGCGTCGCCGTTCGGTCAGTAAAAAGAGATAAACAGTTTTTTAACCAAGGAGATTTTCAGTTGGCACGTAGAACCCGTACAACAAAGAAGAAAAAAGAGCATGTTGATGCACAGGGTGTTGCCCATATTAAGGCGACTTTTAACAATACCATCATTACATTGACCGACCTTTCGGGGCGAGTGATTTCCTGGGCATCTGCCGGACGAGTGGGATTTAAAGGTTCGCGGAAAAATACGCCTTTTGCCTCGCAGATGGCAGCAGAAGCCGCCGCAAAAGAGGCGATGGATTTGGGATTGCGGCAGGTTGCGGTTGAGGTTAAAGGTCCCGGTGCCGGGCGCGAAGCCGCCATTCGCTCCTTGCAGGCAGCCGGTCTGGAAATTAAAAGCATAAAAGACGTTACGCCTATTCCGCACAATGGCTGCCGTCCACCCAAAAAACGAAGAGTTTAATTTTAATAGAATTGGAGAAATGTATTAATGGCACGATATACAGGTCCTGTTTGTAAACTTTGCCGACGCGAAGGAGAGAAATTATTTCTCAAAGGAGCACGCTGTTATTCAGCCAAGTGTTCCTTCGAAAAACGGTCCTATGCTCCCGGACAGCACGGTGTTGGTAGAAGATCCAAGTTGTCTGAGTATGGGGTTCAGTTACGGGAGAAACAAAAAGTAAAAAGAATTTACGGTGTTTTGGAAGCGCAGTTCCGGAATTACTATTTCAAAGCCACCCGACAAAAAGGCGTGAGTGGCGAAAACCTGTTGAAAATTCTGGAAAGCCGATTGGACAATGTAGTTTACCGAATGGGTTTTGCATCGTCCCGAAACCAAGCGCGGCAGCTTATTCTGCACCGGCATTTTACGGTGAATAACCGGTTGGTCAATATTCCCTCTTATTTACTGCGTCCGGGTGATTTAGTGGCAGTGCGGGAGAAAAGCCGCAAACTCAGTGCCATTCACGAATCGATGAAACGCCTGAAAGAAGAATCCATGCTGCCCTGGCTACGGTTGGATAAGGCAAAGATGACCGGGGAATATCTGGATGTGCCTTCCCGCCAAGATATACCTGTCACCGTGCAGGAAAATCTGATCATCGAGCTTTACTCGAAATAGTAACTGAGACAATTAATAATAGAACGAAGTAAAAATAGAGTTGGAGATATATGAACTGGGTAAATCTTTTAATGCCGGAAAAAGTAGAACTGGACGATTCCAGTTTCTCAACCACCTTTGGTCGGTTTATTGTGCAACCTTTGGAAAGAGGATTTGGTGTAACACTGGGCAATGCGTTCCGCCGGGTGTTACTGTCGTCGATGCATGGAGCTGCAATTACTGCTATCCGAATTGACGGCGTTCATCACGAGTTTTCTTCAGTAAAAGGAATTGAAGAAGACGTAGTGAATATTATTCTGAACCTGAAAGAGGTTCGCATAAAATTGCTCAATAAACGACCTGACAAGGTGAGTATTCATTTAAAAGGACCGGGCGAATTTACCGCAGGAGACATCGGTAAGCAAACGGCTGATTTTGAGGTACTGAATCCCGAACATCACATTGCTACGTTGAATGAAGATGCGGATGTGGAAATGGAAATTCGGGTGGGTAAAGGGCGCGGCTACGTGCCGGCGGAAGAAAATAAACCGTTGGAAGCCAGCATTGGGCTCATTCCCATCGATTCGATTTTTTCGCCCATCAGGAATGTACGCTACAACGTGGAAAACGTGCGTGTGGGGCAACGTACCGATTATGAAAAATTGGTGTTGGAAATCGAAACCGATGGCAGTATTACTCCCGACGATGCACTGACTTACGTTGGCAAAATCCTGCGCGATCACATTCAGATGTTTATCAATTTCGAAATTGAACCCGAAGAAGAGGAGGTTCAGGAAATTGATGAGGAGATTCTGCGGGTCAAGAAATTGCTGCGGATGAGTGTGGATGAATTGGAGCTTTCCGTCCGTTCGCACAATTGTTTGAAAAATGCCAATATTAAAAACATCAGCGACCTGGTGCGCCTGGATGAGTCCGAATTGCTCAAATTCAGAAATTTCGGGCGTAAATCGCTGCAGGAAATTCAGGACATCCTGGAGAAAAAAGGTCTGTATTTTGGCATGGATGTAGACAAGTACCTGAAGGGCGACGATTGATAAAGCAGCTTTCAAACAGCGGGTAACAGCCGGTTATTGCTTTCCGCTGCATAATTGATAACAAACGCGAGTACGGGAAAAATTGGAGTAATTCAATGCGACATCGAAAAAAGACTAAAAAACTTGGCAGAACAAAATCTCATCGGAAAGCAACTTTGCGGAATATAGCGCAGGCAATTTTCGAACATCACCAAATAAAAACCACGCTGGCAAAAGCCAAAGCAGCGCGCGGACCGATTGAGCGATTAATTACTTACGGCAAAAAAGATACGGTTGCTTCACGGCGCCTGGCGTTCAAATTTTTGCAGAACCACCAGTTGGTAAAAGTGTTGTTCGATGAAATCGCGCCGACTTTTGCCGAACGCAGCGGCGGGTACACCCGGGTGATCAAGTTAGGAAACCGCCAGGGCGATAATGCCGAATTGGCTATTCTGCAATTAGTAGGTTTTGAGCCGCTGATTATCGACGAGAAAAAAGAGGCAAAAAGGAAAGCCAAGAAAAAAGCCGCCCCAAAGAAAAAAGAAGAAAAGGCAAAAGAAGCGAAACCCGCGGTTGAGGAAAAGAAAACCCCGGCTGAAAAGGCAGAACCGGAGAAAAAAGAAGCTAAACCCAAAAAGACAGCGAAGAAAAAAACCGAAAACAAAAAAGTAGCCAAAGAGGAAACACCGGCAGCGAAGGAAGCCGAATCTGAAGTCGCTGAAGAAAAAACCGAGGTAAAAGCAAAAGAGAACAAACCTGCCGAACCGGTTGAAGAAGTGAAAGAAGCGGAAATTCCGGCAGAAGAACCACCGAAAGAAGAGGAACCTAAATCCGATGCCGAGGCGGAATCTTCGGAAAAGAAAGAGTGATTTCGGAAAAACATTATTTATCAGAAGAAGCGTTCTCTGCGGGGAACGCTTTTTTTATGTACCGAGTACTACAACATTATCCTTCCGGGTAATTTGTTTTGTGAATTAATCTCTCTCTGCCTGCGCCGACATTTCCTGCCTTGCCGTAGCGTCCACAA
>MVCZ01000173.1 GCA_002049825.1 Candidatus Zhuqueibacterota bacterium 4484_188 | reverse complement strand
GCCGGAGCCGGGTTCACTTGCCTGGGGTTAAGGGCAATTTCCGGAAACAGCGGTTTCCGCTTCCTTTTCTTTAAATAAATCGGCTGAAAATAAACCTGCCCGTATGAAGGGTTGAAGGGTTTTTCAAATTATCATACAGCGTAAAACGAATTTCGTCAGGATCGCTGGTGTTCCAAAGATTGTTCTGTGCATAAATATTGTTTATGGAATGGTTATACACATTGAAATCGAAATTATTGAAGATGCGGTTTTCTCCTTTGCTTGTATTCTCTTTCACCGGGAAATGTCCCAGGTCGGGTTGAGATCGACTCAGGATGATAACCCCGTAGTTGTTCTGGGTGATAACACATTCAGTAATAATCGGCGAGGAAGCCAGTTCGCAATTAATACCGGCAAAGCCATTCCCCATAATCACCGAGCGTTTTATTTCCGGGTTTGCCCTCACCTCGCAGCTTATCCCGGAATTGTAGTTAAAACGCAACTCACAATCCTGGATTTGCGGAGTGCTTCCGTAACAGGTAATGCCCTTATAGCTAAATTCGACTACACAATTTTGCAGCACCGATTTATCGTATAAATTTTTAATGATAATGCCATACCAGTCGTTCATCTGGGCATTGGCAGCTTCCGATGTGAAAGTAATCGGACTGCGGGCGGAATTTCCCCTGGCAAGCAATATTCCCCTTACTACGATTTCAGCCCGTTCTTTATCCACGCCGGAATGTAAAACGTCGGTTTTCGGTTTAAAAAGAATGCGACTACCGCTTTCAATCGACAGAATCACGCCTTTCGGTACAATGACGTCTCCGTTAACGTAAATATCGCCCACCCAGTGCGTATCGCGGGTAATAGTCCCGGAAACGTATTTTTGCCCGTAGGAAACGGAAGAAATTAAGAAAAGCAAAAGGATGTAAAAAGTTCGTGTCATTTGTTTCAAAAGTCTATCGGTTTTATGTTAAGGTACTCATTCTTGCCAAACCAGCCGCACCGGGAAAAGCGGGACTGCAGGGTTCGGAATTACATACCAGGTAAAATATAAGGAAAATTTCCAAATAAGTCTATCGAAAAGCAGAAGTAATTCCGGACAGAATTTTACGCGTTTTGAATTGAATGACACCGGCACCGATACCAGACTTGCATTCAACCCTATTTTTCGCTAAACTGTTTTCAATACGAAAGGAAATTCCATGTATATAAAATATATGTTTCTCCGTAACTCCTGGCTGTGGATTCATATTCTTGCCGGGGGAATTCTGGTTAAAATTCTCAGCCAATGGTTTTCGGCAGGCGTGGCGGTAGTACTGCTGATTGTATTGGCAATTGCCTGGGAAGCACTGGAATTTATCATCTCGAAAGTTGAAGAAAATTACGGAAGTAAAGAGCGATTCTTCCTGGACGCACTGGGCGATATTATCGGCGCTGTTACCATGGGCATCATTGTGGTTTATTAAAACGCCTCATATCCGAATAACAGTTTCGGATTTTTCGCATGGTGAATCGTATCTCCAACCAACCGGGGTGGGTTTATTCAAATCCGGCTGCCCGCAGAGTTGTTTGCTCATATTCTTTTGTGGTAAGCAAAGAGTTGCAATTTACCTACCGGTTTTCTACAGCCACTCCAGGAACAGGTTTATCTTGTCGAGCAATTCTTCTTCCTTGAACGGCTTGATAATAAATTCGTCGGCACCTAAATTCATTGAGAGCTGCTGAATGTGTTTACTGCTCGATCAATTCGTACCCGGAGAGATGCGGCATTTCCAGGTCGGTAACCAACAGGTCAAAATCCTTTTGATTAAGAATTTCCAGGGCATGATAGCCGTTCTTTGCCATGTCAACTTCAAAACCTTTATTGGAAAGCAAACCGCCTAAAAAATCCTTTTGATTAAGAATTTCCAGGGCATGATAGCCGTTCTTCGCCATGTCAACTTCAAAACCTTTATTGGAAAGCAAACCGCCTAAAAATTTGCGAATACTTAGAGAATCAAGAGAATCATCCACCACCAGGACGGTAGGTTTTCGATCGCTGATTTTTTTTCGGGGCTTGGTAGTCGATTTTTCTTCTTTTACTTTTTCAGGTTTTTCAACAGTCACTACATCTTCAGCGCTCAGGGCAACCTCGACCGATTCGCCGCGACCGGCTTCCCGGACAATCTGCGGCACATCCAGGACCAACACCACCTTGCCGTCTGCCAATACCGAACCGCCTACAATGTAGGGCACCCGTTGCATCCCCGGTCCCAGCGACTTAATCAGCACTTCTTCCCGGTGGACAATTTTTTCCATTAGCAGCGAGACCTCATTGCCCTCATCCTGCACAACGATAACCGGGTATGTACCTACCGGCGAAATCGGTCTTGGTTTGTTACCGCGGATTTTCAAAAGATTTGCCATGTAAACTACCGGGATTTTTCTCCCGCGATGTTTCATGAAATAGGTATTGTCAACAATCTCCAGGTCTGCTAAGGAAACATTGCTGGTTTCTTCCACCTGCATCAGCGGTACTGCATACACATGACCGGCAATCTCCACCAGCATTGCCTGCGTCACTGTTAACGAAATGGGAACGCGAATCAGAAACCGGCTGCCCTTACCCTTCTCCGAATAGACCCTGATATCACCTTTAATCTTCTGTAGTTGCTTTTTCACCGCATCAAGACCCACGCCTCTGCCACTTAGTTCAGTTGTGGTGTCGCTGGTGGAAAAACCGGGATACATAAGATACTCGAATAAATCCTGATCCGGCAATTGCTGCGCCTGTTCCGCTTCCAGCAACCCGGATTCTATCAGCCGTTCCCGCACTTTTTCAATATCAATACCCCGCCCGTCATCTTTTACCTCGATGTTCACAAAATTCCGTTCCTGAACGGCAGAGAGATGTATTTCGCCTTCCTCGGGTTTCCCTGATTTCTTGCGTTCCTCCGGTGTCTCAATGCCGTGGTCAATGGCATTACGCAAAATGTGTAGCAATGGTTCGTAAAGCTCCTCGATAAGCACCCGGTCTAACTCGGCACTTTCACCCTCAGTGTAAAATTTAATTTTCTTTTCATGTTTGCGCGCCAGATCGCGCAAGGGACGATGAAAGCGCTGAAAAAGCAGGGCAACCGGAACTAACCTGGCTTCCATAATCTCATCATGAATCTGCGTGCTCAAATGGGTTACTTTTTGCACCTGCTCTTCGTAGGTTTTTTCTGACTCTTTCATTCCCTTGATTGTCTCGGATAAGTTTTTCTGAAAAACCTGCAGGTTGTGAATAGCACGTTCGATATTTTCGATTTGGGTTTTCTGCGATTCTTCAATGGAAGGATTATTTCCAATGTGAGGACGGATCATATCCATCAGACGCCGTTGTTCGTTTATTATCGTTTCCAGATACCACAGGATATTTTGTAGATTCTTTCCCTCCATATCCATCCGGGGAAGGTAATTTTTAAATCTATCGAGCTGCGTTTTGAACTGGGTATGATTAATAACCAGCTCGGCTGCTTCGTTTAATAATCTATCCATCTGATCCACATGCAATCTGACATACGCATCGCGCGGAGCCGGCGGACGCTTTTGATATCCCTGGGAAATTTCCAAAAATTCTTTTGGTTTTACCGGTTCTTCTGTCACCGGTTGTGGTGTTTCTTCCACTTCTGCAGCAGTCGGTTGTTTTTCGATTGCCGGTTCCAGCGTCTGGTGGTACTCCTGCAACCGTTCCAAAATTACGTCGTAATTGCGGGTCTTTCCGCTCATACCACTCGCCATACTGTCAACGATGAATTCAATCTCATCTACTACTTCAAAAAGTAAGTCGAATGCTTTCTGCGGAAGCGCCACTCCTTTTTTCTGATAGCCTTCCACTACATCTTCACTCAGGTGAGACAGCTTTTCGACCGAATCGACGTACACCATGGAAGCAGAACCTTTCAGGGTATGAAGACTGCGCAAAAGGTGGTAGTTCATTTCTTCATTTTCCGGGTCTTTTTCCATTTTCATTAAAAGAAAATTAATATCCTCCAGGTACTCCCGGGCTTCTTGCAAAAAAGCTTCCATTACCTGGTCGGAAGGTTTCAGCTTGGGTGCCTTTGCTGTTTCTTCCGGAACTTCCGCCGGTGCTTCCTCCGGGGCAACTTTTTCGGAAATGGTTGTTAGTAGTTTTTGCACCTGATCAAACGCCTCGTCGTATGTTTTCCGAGACACTTGCAGGTTTTGGGACAAACTGCGTACTACAAAAGTTATTTTTCGCAGAACGGATATAATTTCGCTCCAATCTTCCGGAACATAAACCGCTATTTTCTCCACCACCTGTTCCATCGAATCCATCAGAACACCAATTTCCTGGAAACCCAGCATTTTTGCCGCCGCCCGGACTTCGTGAATGGATTGATCAATATCCTGCAATGTCTTTTTATCGTAGGTGAATTTTTCAATTAGACTGAGGTTGCTCTCAATTGAATCCAGATTCGAAATAGCTTCGTTTCGGAAAATATCCAGCAATTCCGGATCCTGCTCACTTAATTTCAGCATCGCTTCCGGGGCTTGGGTTTCCGTGGTTTCCTCAGGGACTTCTTCAGGCTGCTCGGCAGCTACTTTCTCAATTACTTCTTCTGCCACTGTTTCCGCACGAATTTCCTCGGGAATTTCTTCTACCGTTTCCTTTTTACTAAATTTCCCGATATATCCGTCTATATTTTTCAACATTAGGCGTTCACGAATCGCCGCAACCGCACTATCGAACAATGGAATCAGCGAAGCATCCAACTGGAGTTTATCTTCCTGAATAAGTTCGATAATATTTTCCATCGGTTCAGCCAATTGGGCAATGTGAGACTGATTCAGCATCTGGGCAGAACCCTTCAGGGTATGGGCAATATGCCCCAACTCAACCAGGACATTTTTGTCCGATAGCTCAGTTTCCAATTGCCGGAGATGTTTCTCAATGTCAGTGAGGTACTTTTCGGTTTCATCCCGAAAAACCTGCCGGAGTTCCGTATCAATAAATTCTTCCCGGGAAGGTGCTTTGGTTTCAGCAACCGATTCCGCAGCGGGCTCCTCTTGCGGCATCCCGGTACGGCTTAACAACTCATCCAGTGCTTCTTCATGTTTTTGGAGAAATTCGTTTGGTTGGAGTGGTTCCGGAAATTTTTCCACTGCCTGCTGCAAAGTTGCAAGTGAATCACTCAACACCTTTCGATACTCCGGCAACAGCTCGTTCGGCAGTCGGTTTTCAACTCCCGTTTTCGACAGCCAACTGGTACAGACAAGTTGTAAACCGTCATTTTTTACCAATTCACTGTTCCGGGCAATCTGCGACAGGGTTTCCCGGTAGTGAGCAAGT
>MVCZ01000172.1 GCA_002049825.1 Candidatus Zhuqueibacterota bacterium 4484_188 | reverse complement strand
TCGAAAAGCAAATGAGAAAACCGGGGTGCGACCAAAGAGATTTCTTTGAGCAGCGCGTCCACAAATTCGCTACGGTAGTGCAGCGCGGTGAGCGAATAAAAGTCGCAATAGCCACACTTCTTTTCGCAGAAAGGAATATGGATGTAAAGTCCGCCGGCATCCATGACACGTCACCGGATAACCGTAGCCAAACGTTTCCAGCGTACCTTGTAGAGCAGGCGGTAGCCGGGGTTCCAGGAGAAGTAGATTATCAGTGGTTTGCCGACAATATATTTCGGCGGTACGAATCCCCAAACCCGGCTGTCGGAACTATTGTCCCGCCCAGACCCGGGCGAAAGGTACTAAAATAATGGTTTGACCGGGGAAAAATACGAGGATCGGCAAACTTTAATTTCGGTGGATTTGGAAAAGGCTTGCCGTCCACGTACAACTGCTTGTTTACAATTTCAACAGTTTGTCCCCCGACGGCAACACAGCGTTTGATGTATTCCAAATACGGGTCCCGCGGGTAGCGGAATACCACGATGTCGTTCTGCTTGGGATCGGTAATTTTCGGTAGCCTCAGCGAAGGAACTTCAAAACCGATTCTGGTGAAAGGAATGCCAATCCAGTAGGGCGTTTGGGCGCCGTAATAGAATTTGTTTACCAGCAAAAAGTCGCCGATGAGCAGCGTGTCTTCCATGGAGCCGGTAGGAATTTTGTAAGCGGCGATCACAAACTGCCGCAGGATTAGTGCCGCCAGAATCGCAACCAATATTGCCTGAACAGATTCAAAGCGCTTGTTTTTCGGTTTCAATGATCAATCTCCTTTGCTATAGTCAAAACTATTAATCGGTCAAATGTATCAGAAAGTTTCACACTCGGTGCGCGTCACGTCGCCGCCGTAACATTTCGCCAGAACATTCTTGCGCAACGCCTTAACCGTTTCCCGGGCAATCACCTTGTTGCCAATGCTTGCTTGAATGATCGCCTCGAACATTTGCCGGGGAATAAGTTTGCGCAATTTGTTGCATAGCGATTTTCCGTGTTCGTAAGCAGATTCTTTGTGCACTATGGTCGAGAGGGCATCCACCGGCTCGCCGTTAATCAGAATATCCAGTTTCACTAGTTTTGACTCCCGGTAACCAGCAAACTCATAATCAAAAGAAGCGAAGCCGCGTGACACGGTTTTTAGTTTGTCGAAGAAATCGAAAATTACTTCCGAAAGCGGAAATTCGTAAGCGAGGTCTGCCCGAGAGGGGTCTATGTAAGACGTGTTTTTCTGGATGCCGCGCCGCTCGGTGGAAATTTTCATAATGTTCCCGATATATTCCGGCGGAGTAATGATCTGGGCTTTGATATATGGTTCTTCGATTTTTTGAATTTTCACCGGGTCGGGCATTTTCGAGGGATTGTCGATGAGCGAGACTTTTCCATCGGAGGTAGTGACCCGGTAGATTACGTTGGGTGTGGTTACGATAATGTGCTGATCAAATTCCCTTTCCAGCCGCTCCTGAACAATTTCCATGTGTAGCAGTCCCAAAAACCCGCAGCGAAAGCCGAATCCCAGCGCGGTAGAAGTCTCGGGTTCATATTGCAGAGCGGAATCGTTCAGCGCCAGTTTTTCCAATGCGCTGCGCAGGTTTTCAAATTCCTGGCTGACCACCGGGTAAATGCCGCTGAACACCATCGGTTTCACACTCCGGTAACCGGGCAGCGCTTGTTTTGCCGGGTGCTTGCTGTGGGTTACCGTGTCGCCCACCCGGACATCGCGCACCTCTTTGGCACCACAAATCAGATAACCTACTTCACCGGTATCCAGTACTTTGGTGCGGATTCTTTTCAACCGCAGAATACCCAGCTCCTCCACTTCGAAATCCTGACCAGTGGCAAAAAAGCGAATCTTATCTCCCTCCCGGATTTGTCCGTTAAATACCCGCACCAGCGCCACCACGCCGCGGTAATTGTCGAAACTGGAATCGAAGATGAGCGCCTGCAATCCGTCCTGGTTGGTCGGCGTTGGTGGTGGAACGCGGTGAATAATTGCATCAATGATTTGTTCGATACCTTCGCCGGTCTTGGCGCTGGTCAGCAGAATTTCCGATTCCTCGCAGCCAATGAGCTCGATTATTTGGTGTTTTACCACCTCCACTTGGGCGCTGGGTAAATCTATTTTATTTATAACCGGAATGATCGCCAGGTCGGATTCCAGCGCATGATAGAGATTGCTGATGGTTTGCGCTTCCACGCCCTGGGCGGCATCGACTAACAGAAAGGCGCCTTCTGCCGCTTCCAGGCTGCGGGAGACTTCGTAGGAAAAATCCACGTGACCCGGCGTGTCAATCAAATTGAATATATATTGCTTCCCATCGCGGTGGCGGTAGTCCATTCGCACGAAATGGGCCTTAATGGTAATGCCGCGCTCACGCTCCAAATCCATGTTGTCGAGAACCTGTTCTTTCAGTTCCCGTTGTTGGAGCGTGTGGGTATACTCCAACAGTCGGTCTGCCAGGGTCGATTTGCCATGGTCAATGTGGGCAATGATGCAAAAATTTCTGATATTTTCTATACTCATTCAATATTTCCCGCTCTGGCAATAGTGTTCAAAAGCCAAACAATTTAAAGCCCTGCGGAGGAAATGTCAACCGGTATGCCAAATCGGGTCGTTTTGCCGGGGTGCCGGTACGGTGCATTCTATGGTTGGGGTAAGTTTTCTGCGATTTTCCGGGCGAGAAAATCCGCACAAATCTCAATTGCCACGAGATCTAAAGGCTGTGTCAGATCGACTACGCAAATGTTATTCCCGCGCAGGAGGGAATTCATAACCCGCTAATTATTATCCATCCGAAAAGTGACCGGTTTTGCCTCAACTCGTCATTGCGAACGACGGAAAAGGGTAAAGCCGATCTGGCGTTGGATTGCCGGGCAGGGTTTAGATGTCAGTGATAAAAACAGATAATAATCGTCCAGGGTTCGATAGTAATCTTCCAGGTACATCAACACTAGTTCTTCCGAATCTTTTTTTGTCCAGTCGTTCCAGTCAAAAGAGGTGCGGTTAGAGCCGCCAGGGGTGTTTTCCATGAAAATATAGACCTCGTCTTAATATAGTTTTTTCAAAACATCCAGTAATTCAATAAAGTTGCCCACGACTAAATCCGCCTCCCGCAAATGCTGGGGGCTGAGTGTGGTGGTGAGGGCAACTACTTTCATTCCCGCATTTTTTCCGCTCATAATGCCCAGCGGTGCGTTTTCGATGACCACGCACTCTTCCGGTTTGCAGTTAAGACGCAGGGCTGCGATCAGGTAGGGCTGCGGGCTTGGCTTGGTTTCGGCGACATCGTCACTGGTCACAATAGCAGAAAAATAGTCCGACAAGCCGAAATTTTCTAACGCTTCCATGATTCGCTCCCGCGCACCGCCGGTTACCACGGCAAGAAGTAATCCTTTTTCCTTCGCCCAATTCAAAACGTCGATCAGGTTGGGGTAGAATTGAATCTTTTTTATCTGGTTATAATACGCTTGTTTCTTCCGGATGATCTCGCCGGTTTCTTCGCGGGGAAGGTTGTACTTGCGGGTGATTTGCGATGCCACCGTGCGCACACCCTGACCTTCCATCATGTACAATTCCTCCGGGCTCATTTCAATACCATACTCCAGCAGCGCTCGCCGCCAGCCTTCGTAATGGTCTTCCATGCTTTTCACCAGAACGCCGTCAAAATCAAATAATAAAGCTTTCATCCCGAATGCCAACCCAACCTTTCATACTTCTATTTAAATCCGGATTACGCCTCCGGTTCCAATATACGAAAGTCAAAACCCGAATTTTGTGACATAGAATGCATCCCGCACAAAATTTATTTCATTCAAATTTGCAAAAATGAAAGTTAAAATCAAAAATATTTTATTTTTGGTACCATTAGTTAAAACTGCTAAATTTCCCGGCAGTTCGCCCGGGCTTTACCAAGGCTGTTTGGTGATGAACAAGAAAAGGAGTTGAAATTATGAACGATAAAAAAGCGGAAAATGCCGGCGTGGCGACTTCCCGAATCAAGTTTTGCGATATGCGCTGTGAATTTGCCAGTTTTCCTAAAGATGCCGATATCGACGGGTCGCGTTCCTGCCGCACTTACATGGCTATCTGGTGTACTAAATTGAATGAATACGTTACCAAGAACGCGCCCTGTGCGGTGCAATTTGGGAAGCGCCGTCCGAAAAGCACCTGGTAAACCGGGCTATTCAGCCTTCACATATTTCTCAAATAAATCTTCCAGCACGCTGCGCGAATTCATGGTCCAGCCCGGACATGGCTTCGTCCAGCAGTAAAATTTTGGGGCGACGGACCAGTGCCAGTGCCAGTTGGAGCCGCTGCATCATTCCCTTGCTGAATCCGGCGACCAGTTCATCGCGTTGCTTCTGTAATTGCGCCCACTCCAGCAGTTCGTCCCGGCGTTTCCGGGCGGCTTCCGGCGGCAATTGGCACATCCGGGCGCTCAGAAAGAGCAGCTCCGCCGGAGTAAAATTCTCCAGCCCGCGCTGATGCTCCGGCACGTAGCCGAGATGCCGCCGGGCGGCTTCCAGGTCGCTTTCTCCCATAATGCGAATTTCACCGTGATCGGGTCTGAGCAAATTCAACAGCAGTTTGAATAAGGTGGTTTTGCCCGATCCGTTTGCCCCGATAATTCCCAGGTGTTCATCTTCTCTCACGGTAAAGGAAAGATTTTTCAGCGCCGGTTGTTCCTGTTTTAGGTAGGTCTTCTGCAGGTGGTTTATTTCCAGCACGGTTTTGTTCATATTTCACTTCCGAGCGTTTTTCAAAGTTAGCACCGGAGTTTTCCTACAAAAATATTTATTTTAAAAAGAGGAGAAAATATTTCATTAACGATATTAAAATTCCGGATAGTATGGAAGAAGAAGGGTATTGCACCTATAAATCATTTGGGCGAAAGCATGCTCCACAGGATTCCGGCGGCAATTGCCGAACCGATAACGCCGGCGACGTTGGGCGCCATGGCGTGCATCAGCAGAAAATTACCGGGGTCTTCTTTTTGTCCGACAATTTGAACCACCCGTGCCGAATCCGGTACTGCCGAAACCCCTGCGGCACCCACCAGCGGGTTTATTTTTTCCTTCAAAAACAAATTCATGAAGCGGGCAAATAACAGTCCGCTGGCGGTTGCCACGGCAAAGCTGAATGCACCCAGTACAAAAATGCCTAGCGATTTGTGATTCAGAAAACTCTGCGCCTGGGTGCTGGCGCCCACACACATACCCAGCAGTACGGTAACGATGTCGATCAGGGCATTCCGGGCGGAGTTCGCCAGCCGTTCGGTCACGCCGCTTTCTTTTAGAAGATTGCCGAAAAACAACATCCCCAGCAGCGCAATTGCCCCTGGAGCGATAAACGCGCAGATGATGAAACTAACCACCGGGAACAGAATTTTTTCCAGTTTGCTGACCTGGCGGGAGGGCTTCATGTGAATTTTGCGTTCCTGGCTGGTGGTGAGCAGTTTCATGATTGGCGGCTGAATGACCGGTACCAGCGCCATGTAAGAATAGGCGGCGATAGCAATGGCGCCCAGCAGGTGTGGCGCCAACTGGGAGGAAAGAAAAATAGCCGTCGGACCGTCGGCACCGCCGATAATGCCGATCGATCCCGATTCCGCCGGGGTAAACCCCAGTAGCAGCGCGCCGAGAAAGGTGATAAATATTCCCATCTGCGCGGCGGCACCCAGCGCGATTAGTTTCGGATTGGAAAGCAAAGCTGAAAAATCGGTCATTGCACCGATGCCCAGGAAAATCAACGGCGGGTAAATTCCTTTCTGAACACCGAAATACAGGTAGTACAAAACACTGCCCTTGTCATATACCCCCAACGGCATGGCAGAGCTGTAGGGAATGTTACCAATAACAACCCCGAAGCCGATGGGTACTAACAACAGCGGCTCGTAGCCTTTCCGAATGCCCAGGTAGAGCAGTGCACAACCGACGATGATCATCAGGAGATTGCCAAAGGTGAGGTTGTAAAAACCGGTGTTTTGCAGAAATCCGAAAATCAAATCCATTTTATTCTCCCAGCATCACCAGGGGTGCGTTTTCCAATACCGAATCTCCTTCTTTCACCAAAATCCCGGCAACGGTTCCGCTGCGGTGCGCCTTGATCTCGTTTTCCATTTTCATGGCTTCCATTTTCAGCAGTGTCTGCCCGGCAGAGACCCGATCGCCCTCTTTTACCTGCACGGAGAGAATCAGTCCGGGCAGCGGCGCGACCACTTCGTTACCCGCCACGGTTTTGCCGGGCAATGGCGAGGGGCTGACGGTTTGTTCCGGTTGGGTTTGTTTCCGAACCGGTTTGACCTCCAGCGGCTGGACATGTCGTTTGAAAGTGCGCTCCACTCCTACTACGTATTCGCTGCCATTCACTTCTACCACCGCGGTATCAGTTTGCATTTTTTTAATCACTACATGGTATGGGCGGTCTTTTATGGTAATCACATATTCTCGCATACATTCCTCAATCCTTATGTATTTTCAGTGTCGCATGGTTGATTGCCGGGAAGCAACCACCCATGGCGAAATATCCTGTTCGATTTGCCGCAGGGTAATCACTGAAATCTCCTCGTCCTCTAATTCGCAGCACAGCGCCACACTAATGGCGGCGGCGATTGTTTCCAGTGGTGCTTCTTCGCGGTCTGGTTTTTCCTTCTGGCGGGATTTTTTACCTTTTCCGCCCCGGGCAGATTTTTTCTCCAGAAATGATGCCAGGTGTTGGAATTTCGCGGTGACAAACCACAAGAATCCCAATCCTAAAAAAACAGCCGTCAGCCCGGTAAATGTAACCAACATTCCGTGCCCGGCGGCAATCCGATTGATGATGGTTTCAAAAGTGCTTAGCTTTAAGGGAAAAAATGACAACATGTCGTTTCCTCTTTGTACTGTATTTACAGGGGAATATTCCCGTGTTTTTTCATGGGAAGCGATTCGCGCTTGTTCTTTAGCATCTCCAGCGCCTTAATAATTCGGAAGCGGGTTCGTTTAGGCTCAATCACATCGTCCACGTAACCCCGGTTGGCGGCGATATATGGATTGGCAAATTTTTCTTTGTAATCCTCCACCAGTTGCGCGGTTTTTTCTTTAGGATTCTCCGCCGCGGCAATATCTTTGGCAAAAATAATTTCCACCGCGCCCGCAGGGCCCATAACGGCAATTTCGGCGGTGGGCCAGGCATAATTGATGTCGCCGCGTATATGTTTGGAACTCATCACGCAGTAGGCGCCGCCGTAGGCTTTGCGGGTGATGATGGTAATTTTGGGCACGGTCGCTTCTGCGTAAGCGTACAGCAACTTTGCCCCGTTGCGAATAATTCCGGTGTGTTCCTGGGTGGTACCGGGCCAGAATCCGGGCACGTCTTCAAAGGTAATTAGGGGAATGTTGAACGCGTCGCAGAAACGAACAAAACGCGCGGCTTTAATTGAGGCATTACTGTCCAAACCACCGGCAAGGTAATTGGGTTGGTTGGCAACAATGCCCACCGAACGACCATTCATCCGGGCAAAGCCCACTACGATGTTCTGTGCCCAGAATTGGTGTACTTCCAGGAACTCCCGGTTGTCCACCACCCGCAAAATCACCTCTTTCATGTCGTAGGGTTTATTAGGGTCTTCCGGAACGATGTAATTCAATTCTTCATCCATGCGATCTACCGGATCTT
>MVCZ01000171.1 GCA_002049825.1 Candidatus Zhuqueibacterota bacterium 4484_188 | reverse complement strand
ATGCATCGCCCCGGGCATACCGGGAAAAATGATGAACTTCACCCCGAACTACGGTTTACGTTTCGTCCTTAGAAATCAAACGATGAATCGGAGAAGTGGAGAATGGGGGGAATCGGGGAAACTGCACGGAGTGTTCCAGCCGTAAGACACCGGTTCTCCGGTTCGCCTTCCGTAACCGACTGAGAAGCCGGAGAAATAAAAATATCATGGAAGGGAGGAATAAAAAAAGGCGGAACAATGCACCGCCTTTTCTTTGAAAAATATTGATCGTGAAAATTTACTTTACAATTGCCAGCACATCGCTGCGCTGCAGAATAATATATTCCTTATTGTCGAGTTTAATCTCATCACCGCCGTATTTGGCAAAAAGCACCTTGTCGCCTTCTTTGAATATTTCTTTCAAATCTTCATCGGTGCCTACTGCGACTACGTTACCCATGCGCGGTTTTTCCTTGGCGGTATCGGGAATGATGATACTGCCAACTCGTTCTTCTTCCTCTTCGATCAGTTCAACCAGCAATCGATCATCAATTGGCTGAATTTTCATCTTGGTTCTCCTTTAGTTTTTTATTCCTAACATTCGATTGATTTTTGGTTTATCGAAACCCACAATTGGTCGGTTATTTATCAGAATCACCGGAACGCCCATTTGACCGGTGCGGCGCATCATGTCTTTGGCGGCGCGTTGATCCCGGGAAACATCCACTTCTCTGAATTTAATTCTTTTCTCAATAAAATAACGTTTCGCTGCTCTACAAAAACTGCACGTTGGAGTAGTAAACAAAATAATCCGTGCCGATTGCATTTTTAAAAACCTCCTGCTTAATTCTTAACCGCTGCGCCCTGTAAATAATATTTCAATTTTTCCACGATATGCTGCTTGGGCACTGCACCCACAATTTGATCCACCATCTGTCCATTTACGAAAATACCCAGGGTTGGAATTCCCATGATGCGATATTCCATGGCAGTCATTTGATTTTCATCGGTATTCAGTTTCCCCACTTTCAGCACACCGCTGAATTCCTGGGCGATTGATTCGACCGCAGGCGCCACAATCCGGCATGGTGCACACCAGGGTGCCCAGAAATCTATCAGAACCGGTACCGGCGATTCTAACACTTCACTTTGAAAATTCTGATCGGTTACTTTGATTGGTTCACTCATTTATTCGTATCCTCCTTCGGTTTATTTTAAAATTAAATAACGATCCGTTTCTGCTTGCTCTTCCTTCCACTTCAGTAACATCCCACATTTCTCGCAGCGCCACAGAGGCAGATTTCCGCAGCAACCGGGGTAAAATTTCATTTCCACATTGCATTTCGGACATTGTCTAACAAGAACGTTCCGGTTTTGATTCTCTTCTTCTCTCATCCCTGCGGACTCGATTCCTGAAAATTTACGCCTATTTGATGCCCCTTCTGCCGAAAGGTTACACACTTCACTTAAGTGATCGGAATAAAGTCTGTCCACCTTTTCAGTGCATAGGGGGAATGGCAATACGGTTAACTTTTAAATTTCTTCAGAATATCTTTTACCGCGCTTTTGTGGAGAAAAAGGTTCATTATTTTCAATTTCACATAATCTTCGTTGTAAAAATAGTACCCTTTGTTTTTACCGTTCCGGGAGCCGCTTCCGGAGTCCTTAATCAAATACCAGTCTTTGCCGTCTTTCTCCATATAGCCGACCAGGTGAATGCCATGATCATCGGTGGTCGACTTATTGCTAAAGCGAAATTGCCGGGCGTTTTCGTCAATATACCCGGCGGGAATATCGAAAGTGGGCACCATTGCAACTTCTTTATGCGAATTGTAACCGGGTTCGGAAACGTCCCCGCCAATGCAGACGGTGTAACCCTTGCGAATTGTCCGCTTCAATACATCCGTAAAAACATCCAACGGAACATTGTAATACTCCTTGCTGTGCCACCAGTTGTCGGGGACTTTGTACTCGACCTTTTGGTAATAGGGGTATTCCTTTAACGACATGATACCCACATAGTCATCGGGATTAAATTTGAGCACGTTTTTCATATAGTCCTTCGGGCTCATCTGTTTTCCATTCACTTCAACCATAGTGGGCGGTTCGCCAATGTAATAATTTAAAATTGATTTAATAGTCGCCAGTGCGACATCTTCATTCCAGGCATGAGAGTCTTTTAATGAATTCAGATAGACCTTCATCTCGTTAAACATTTTATCATGGTCATGAAAAACCTGCCCCGGTTTCAAGCCGGTGTAATCTTCCTCAGGCACAATCCCGTATTTCCTCCACATACGCTGTACGGCATTTGCCTCCGAACCCTGCCCGAATTCCGAATCGCCGTGTTCCCGGATGAACCGGCGCGCTTTTTCCACATATTCCCAGTAAACGGTGTACAATTCCGAGAGTTTAACTTTCTGCTTGGTTAAGCGGTATATTTCCGATTCAAAGAACGAAGTAGTAGAGAAACACCAACATGTTCCTGTTAGTCCCTGGGAGATCGGTGGGTTGTGCCAATATTGTTTGAATTGCGATGTTGAAGTCGGCAGCTCAATGCCGTCGAAATCCATCATGAATTTTTTTTTCGGTTCTTTTTCTTTTTTGGCAAATTTTTCCGCGCTGGTTTTAATGCTGTCAAGGAATTTACCAAAAAAATCAACTGATTATGAAAATTCTATTTCAGCCTTTTTCGGATCCCTAACGCCTGAAGGTGGAGCAGGAATGTGGGTTAAAGAGATGAATTTTTTAGTAGCAACCGGTCAGTAAAGTTTTACGCCGCATTTTTGAAAATGCTTGACAAGATTAAAACATGATATTATATTTGCCGTGCATTTGCGAGAGTAGCTCAGCTGGTAGAGCCTCACGTTGCCAACGTGATTGTCGCGGGTTCGAGTCCCGTCTCTCGCTCGAGAGAATAAGGTGCTTGGGTTTTCACAAGTGCCTTTCTTTTTAGAGATGTGCCCGGGTGGCGGAATTGGTAGACGCCTGGGACTTAAAATCCCATGCTCCGTATGGGGCGTGCCGGTTCGAGTCCGGCCCCGGGTACTATATAAGTTTTTTAGCTCGACCTGGATTAACCTGTTGAGCTATTTTATTCGGTTGTTTCGAACACATCAACCAAAGACAGCATCTACCGGAACAACCCGATTTGCTGGTTGTTTTATATCGACACCTCAATCTAATTTTTCAAATATGGTTCGGGAATTTCCAGGAAACACACCCGTCTGAGGCTCGATGCTGCCGGATTGAAGAACAGGCTGTAAATTGATTACGTCCGAAAATTCATTGGGCTTTTCCGATGCCCTAAGAAGAAAAAGTTTTTGAAGAGAATTAAATGATGAGGGTAATATGAATCAAACTAACAATAAATATGCACTAATTCTGGGTTGTTCCAGTGGTTTCGGCGCCGCCACCGCCCTGCGTCTGGCGAGAGAGGGCTATAAGATATTTGGTGTGCACCTGGACCGGAAAGCCACTATGTACAAAGTGGAGGAGCTGCTGCACGAACTCCATCATCACGGGAGTGACCCGGTATTTTTCAATGTAAATGCCGCCGATGCCCGAAAACGGAGAGATATAGTCGAAAAGGTGCGCGAAACGATTCCCGAAGATGGTTACCTCAAAGTATTTCTGCACAGCTTGGCTTTTGGCACATTAAAACAGTTCATTATTGAGGAACAGGAACTGGCAATGACTAAAAGCAATATGGAGATGACCCTGGATGTAATGGCGCACAGCCTGGTTTATTGGGTGCAGGAACTTTTCTGGGCAAAATTGTTGGGATTTGGTTCACGGATCTTTGCCATGACCAGCTACGGCAGTCACCACGTGGTTCCCTATTACGGGGCGGTCTCGGCAGCGAAAGCGGCTTTGGAATCGCACATCCGGCAATTAGCTATGGAACTGGCGCCAATTGGAGCAACTGCCAATGCCATACGGGCGGGGGTGACCAATACGCCGGCTCTGCAGAAAATTCCCGCTCATGCCAAGATGGTGCATGCGGCGGTGGAACGTAACCCGGGACGGCGGTTAACCACACCTGAGGATGTTGCTAGCGCCCTGACGGCGCTAACCAGCGATGATTGCCAGTGGATCAACGGCGATGTAATTAGTGTGGACAATGGTGAATCTGTAGTGGATTATATTAAATAATGACGCAATTATACAAAGACCCGTTAGATAATAAACCGCCGCGCCATAACAAGCCGCGGGTATTGATAGACCTGGACGGTGTAACCCGTGATTTTATTGGCAGCCTGGTAGAAGCCTATAAAAAAGAATTTCCGCGGCATCAGGTAAAACAGGTGAATTCCCGACATTTGGAAAATTTCTTCCCCATCAAAGAAGAGATTTATAAATTTATGGGTGCGGGATATATTGAAGAAATCATGGAGAATGCGGCTCCTTTTTCCGGGGCAATAGAAGCGCTCAACCGCTGGGCGAGTGAGTTTGAGATTGTCATCGTTACCGCCCAGCCTGAAGCCAGCCGTTCGTCTACGTTTACCTGGATCGGCAAACACAAAATCCCCACCAATGAAGTACACATTAGCTATTATAAGTCCGAGATTGATGGGATTGCCTTACTGGATGATTTTGTAGATAACCTGGAGGATTTTGCGGCAACCGGGCGCCTGGCAGTCTGTCTGGACCAACCCTGGAATCAGCGCTGGAAAGGTCCCCGGGTTCATTCAATAGAGGAATTTTTTGAATATGTGCAGGATGTTCTCTATCAACAACAAACGGAACAACCAAAACAGGAAAGCAAAACATAAAGGAACCGAATATGGGAAAGCAGTACAACAAAGTGGAAAAAAGGCAGCGACGTAAACGTTACATTAAACGCAGCAGGGCACATAAACGAATCGAAATTGCACAGAAGAAGAAAAAATAAACAACTTTTTCTATCTCTATGAAATGAAAGCCCAATTTAAGTTTAGAAACGATTTAATTTCGCTCTTCGAGTTGGCTTCGTTTCGTTTTCTGTGAGCATATAACGAATTAAACTTTATGTTCCGGGAATCTGTTAACGTTCGATTACGAGATAAATTCGGTTCAGAAATTCCAGAGATTGTATTTATT
>MVCZ01000170.1 GCA_002049825.1 Candidatus Zhuqueibacterota bacterium 4484_188 | reverse complement strand
GCATTTGTTTTTATCGCTATTTTCCTTTTGAGCGTTAGCTGGCATACCCGCCTGCACGCCCAGGGCGGTGGCGGTCTTGCGGGCAGAATTGTTGACGTCAAAACGCAAAAAGCGCTTCCCGGGGTACTGGTAAAAATTGCCGAATTGGACACCAGCCAGTTTTCCAGCCAGCCGGGCAGGTGGTTTACAAAGAAATTTTTCTGGAAAAAAGTGAAACGGAGGGTGAGAAATTTTATATCGGCGGAATCGAGGTAACCGCCGAACGTGATTTGCTGCCCGAGAAAGCGGCGACCACCACTACCATTTCGTCCGGCGAAATTGAACACATCCAGGCAAGCAGCCTGGGCGATGTGCTGGAAATGATTCCGGGACAGCGTTTCGACAACCCCGGGCTGGAGAATGTGAAGCAGATTCAACTGCGGCAAACTTCCACCGAGGAATCCGCCGACCGCAACGCCACCATGGGAACGCAAATAATTGTAGACGGTGTGCCGGTTTCGAACAATGCCAACATGCAATTGGACACCAAACTGAATGATGCGGTGACTTACCGGGTGACGGTGAACTCCGGGGTGGATTTGCGGCAGATACCTGCGGAGAATATTCAGCAGGTGGAAGTGGTGCGCGGCATTCCCCCGGCGCGCTACGGCGACCTGACCGCCGGCGCGGTGCTGGTGTCCACCAAAATCGGGCACACACCCTACCGGGCAAAATATAAAGTGAATCCGCGCAACAAAGAACTGAATCTAAGCGGCGGGTACAGCGGGCAAAGTTTTATGACCAATTATTCGCTGAATTACGCTAAGAGCCTGCGCAATATTCGCGTTCCGGGAGACACCTACAGCCGCCTTGCCGGGCAATTAAATTTCCAGGGACGATTCTGGCAGAAGAAACTGGAATGGCAGAATCGTTTTTATTACACCCGTACCCTGGACGAGCAGGGCGTGCGGGAAGGCGACCTTTTCCAGACCGAACGCTACAATCGAAATTACACCGCCCGCTGGAACAGCAACCTCGATTATCGCTGGAACAAAAAGCGCAGGCTCACCGCCCTGTTTTCGGTAAATGTTTCCCGGCAAAATACCTTTTACAAAAGAATTCTCAGCCGCGACGCCGGGGTCATCAGCGACCGCATGACGCCCGGCACTCAGGAAGGATATTTCGTGTACTCTTACACTACCCGTTTGCGGGTAAAAAGCCGCGCCTGGAATTTGTTCGGCAGACTGGAATACAACGCACAGACACACAAAATGGGTTTGCTGCACGACTGGCAGGCGGGACTAAACATCCGGCACGAATTTAACAACGGGCCGGAGCCGGAACACCCAGTTCCGCCTGGGCTACGGACGTACTGCCAAGGCACCGCCCCTGAGCATGATTTATCCCAACCCGGTGTACTTCGACATCGTGGATTCGATGTACTACCACCCGGACTCGGTGGAAAAAAGGCTGGCGATTGTCTCGACTTACATTTTTGACCGCACCAACGAAAACCTGAAAGCTTTTACCGAAGATAAGTACGAAGTGAGCCTGGACCAGCGCATCGGGCGGTTCGGTTTTTCACTGACCGGCTTTTACCAGCGGATGCACAACGGGTTCGAGTTGAATGGCTTCGTGCCGGTTTCGTTTACCAAATACTACCGTCCGAACTGGCCCTCCCCGCAGCCGGGAATTCCCCGGGACACGGTTTTGCTGGATTACCGCAAGGCAATTAATTCGGTGGAAAGCGAATCCCGCGGCGTGGAGTTTTCCCTGCGAACAAAGCAATTGCCGGTTATCAACACCACAATCCGGGTCAATGCAGCGTACCATTTCAGCAAAAGCTGGTGGCAGGACAATCACTACGAATATTTTTCCACCCTGCGTTACGACCCGAATTTGCATGAAAAGGTTCGCCCCTTCTGGAACCGCACCGGGAGCTGGCGGGACGAACTGATTATTCACTACCGGTTCGACACTATGGCAAAATCGCTGGGATTGTGGTTTACCGTGGCGGTGCAGCAAATTGCCCTGGAGCGGGACAAAATTACCGGGCTGGACGACTCGCTGGCGGTGGGCTACATTCGCGCCGATGGCAGCGTGTACCGGATTCCGGAAGGCGAAAGAGCCGATCCGCGCTACGAACAACTGCGACGCTCCACCCCGGAATATTTTTATATTACCGAAAAGAAACCGGACCTGTGGCTGATTAACCTGCGGGTGAGTAAAAGTTTATGGAAGGGTTCGGAAGTCTCTTTTTTCGTGAATAACATGTTCAACTACCGCCCGCTCTACCAGCGCGACCGCGTTCCGGAAGGCGCAGTAGTTTACACCCGCCGCAACCCGGAGATTTTTTACGGGATGGAATTCAGCATGGTGGTGGACGATTTTGTGAGATTTTTAAAGAGATATTAATCAAAATGCAATTGTTTAAAGCGAAAAATATGCTAACCGGGAAAATAAAAATTTCATGCATTCTGTTGTTTTTGCTGTCCATGCTTTACTTCCAGCGGTGCACCGAAGAAATCACCTACCCGGAATCGGTGCAGTTTTCCTCAACCGTGCACATTGTGGATTCATCATACGTGACCAAAGGGATTTACGGCAGCACTGATGTGCCCGGCGCACTGGTGAATCTCAGCGGCACAAGTACCGGTCTTAGGTTCAGTGCAAAAACCGACCGGCGGGGCATTGCCACCTTTTCGCACCTTCTGCCCGATTTTTACAATTGCGATGTGCAGCGGGTGTACCCGGAAGATACTGTTCTGCAGTTTCTCGGCGTGGCGAAGGAAGCAGTGGTAGTGGGCAGCAAAGCGGTGCAAAAAATGTCCCGGGCAGCGGATTCATTTTTCGTGGCGTTGAAAATGGTTGCCCGCACACCTTTCGTGCTTAGCGAGATTTATTACAACGGTGCGCCGCCGCCGCCACCATTATATTTTCACGACCAGTTTACCGAAATTTACAACAATTCCCAGGATACTGTTTACATCGACGGATATGCCATTGGCGATGTGGATTACGGCTACCTTGACGACCCGGATTTTGTTTACTGCATTCATCTGTATGAATTCCCGGGAAACGGCACCGATTACCCGGTTGCTCCCGGCGGCACGGTCATTGTCGCACAAGATGCCGAAGACCACACCATGAAGAACCCCAAAAGCCTCGATTTAAGCAATGCGGACTTTGAATACTACAATCCGCTTTCCAGCGACATCGACAATCCGTTTGTGCCGAATATGATTCAGATTCACCATAAATACGGGTTCGATTTTCTCTACTCGGTAATGAACGATGCGATTGTTTTGTTCAAATTGGAAGAAGGCGACACGCTGGGCTATGGTCCTTTTAACCTGATTAAAGTACCAAAAGCATGGGTGGTAGATGGCGTTGAATATAAAGAAGATTTGGGCAATCTCGAATTCAAACGTCTTTCGGACGATATCGATGCCGGTTTAACCGGCGGCATTCCCTCTTACCAGGGAAAGTCGGTTGCCCGCAAAGTGTTTAAAATTATCGACGGGCAAAAAGTGCTCAGCGACCACAACAACAGTTTTATCGACTTCCAGGTGCTGGACATCCCTTCACCGGGAAGTATTGAATAGGAATCCGGCATGAAGAAAAGCATTACCTACATTGCGATTCTCTTTTCTTTCTCCGTTAGCCTGGCGCAATGGACGCAGTTGCAGCCGGAGTTGTTGCTGAAACCGATGCCGGTGCTGTTGGATTCGGTTCATGCCGGTGTGAATTTTTACGATTTTGCCGGCAATATTGCCGGGCTATTCGAAGACGAACACCACTTTTCTCTGTGGGCGGGCAGCGGAATCGATTACACCGACGGCGGCTACCGCCTGCCTTTCGAGCCTACTATCCGCAATGACCAGCAATACACCGTCCGAAACCGGAAGACCGCCACCGGGATGTTCACTTCCGCGCCGGGATTCAGAACAGTTACCGGAAGTGGCGGTGGGGAATTGCTTTCCGGTATTTCGATGAGCAGGAGAAAGTGATTATTACCAAGTACAACCTGCAGCAGAACCTGACGCCGGTGCTGTACAAATTCCGCTACGCCGATTTGCCGGTTGTTTTGCTGGGAAAAACCTCCGAGGAGCGGTTGATTAATTACCACGGCGCTTTGGTAGCCGGACATTTCCTGGCTAAAATTCGGAACCACTTGCGGGCGCTGGGCAATCTCCGCTATATTACCAGCAGCGGGAAGGTGGAAGACGGCGGTTCGAGTCCTTTGCCGCAGGGAACGTTCGACTGGCAGGTATGGAATGCCAGGGCGCAATTTTCGCTCCGAAAATCGCAAAAGACCGAATGGGTGCTGCGCTACGATTTCCGCTATGAGTCCAGCAAATCGCAGCATCCTGATTTTTCGATTACCACCGGGAAAAGAACCAATGTGACTCATGCAATTATGCTGGGTGTGAAGCAAAAAGTAAAGGGGAAATCGTTCCTGTTTGCGGATGCAACCTACCAGCGGAGCCGCGAGCAGGAAAAGGATTTAATGACCGAGAATTTTTACGACCTGGGATATCATTGGGCGTCGGTTCGTCTGGGAATCAGCACGCGGGCTTCCAAATGGTGGAGCAGTTCCGCCTGGATAAACCTGCAGCGGTATATCACTTTCCGGGAGCGGATTTCCGGCAACCAATACAGCGAATTTTTCCAGGCTTTATTTCTTAACCGGTTTTCGTATTTGAGCAACCGGTCTTTCGGCATCGGCGCCGGGTTCCAGGTAACCTATCATTACGGACCGATGTTTGATGCCGTGCTGACCGGTCAGTTTTTGAGCCAAAGTGGTGGAAAAGAATGGAATGGTTCTAAATATCTTCATAATCAGTTCTTGAATATTTGCCTAAAATTTTATATAATATAAGAAGTAGGAAATTCCGGTGGGAAGCAACATCTTTAACCAAAAAATTTTATATAATATAAGAAGTAGGAAATTCCGGTGGGAAGCAACATCTTTAACCAAATAAACAGGAGGTAACATCATGAAACATTCAGTACTGATTATTTTATTTGTTTTCATGGTTGGGTTTACCTTTGCCCAATCGAACTGGAGTCCGGTGAAGTCGCCGCAGGAAGCGACCATGTATAACCGGCACCATTCTTTTTTCCTGAAT
>MVCZ01000169.1 GCA_002049825.1 Candidatus Zhuqueibacterota bacterium 4484_188 | reverse complement strand
TAATTGGCAAAACTCAGCGAATCAGTGGGGCAATAACCAGCGAAACCACCGACATCAGCTTAATCAGGATATTCAGCGACGGTCCGGCGGTGTCCTTGAACGGATCGCCCACCGTATCGCCCACCACCGCTGCTTTATGCGGGTCGGACCCTTTTCCACCAAAAGCTCCGGCTTCAATGTGTTTTTTTGCATTATCCCAGGCGCCGCCGGAATTCGCCATGAAAATAGCCATCAGCACACCGGTAACGGTAACCCCGGCTAACAACCCGCCTAAGGCTTCTTTATTAATAAACCCAAATACTACCGGTGTAATCACGGCAAGCAGACCCGGGACAATCATGCGTTTAATCGCTGCAGAGGTGGCAATATCCACACAGCGGGCATAATCCGCCTTGGCTTTGCCCTCCATTAAACCGGTAATATTTTTAAACTGCCGCCGGACCTCCTCAATCATATCGAAAGCGGCTTCACCAACGGCTTTGAGTGCCATGGAGCTAAATAAAAACGGCAGAATACCGCCGACAAACAAACCGGCAATCACATAGGGGTTGGTCACGTCGATGGAGGCAATATGTGCCTGCGACTGAAATGCGCTGAACAATGCCAGTGCAGTCAGTGCTGCGGAACCAATTGCAAATCCTTTCCCGATGGCAGCGGTGGTGTTTCCAACGGCGTCGAGTTTATCGGTGCGCTGGCGAACTTCGTGGGGAAGACCGCTCATCTCGGCAATACCGCCGGCATTATCCGCTACCGGGCCGTAAGCGTCAACCGCCAACTGGATTCCGGTGGTGGAAAGCATGCCCAGTGCAGCAATAGCGATTCCATATAAACCGCCAAAATAATAGGCGAGCACAATTGCCACGGCAATATAAATAACCGGCAAGGCAGTTGAGCGCATGCCCAGTGCTAACCCGGCAATAATGTTGGTCGCCGGACCGGTTTGTGATTGCTCGGCAATCCGCTGTGCCGGTGCTTTACCTTCTGCTGTGTAGTATTCGGTGGTCAACCCGATAGCAATTCCCGCCAACAAACCGATTATGGTAACCACGAAAATTCTGAATGCGGTTAAAGTTACCATGGTGCCGGTAATATTCATGGTCGGCGCAACGGCTTCGGGGACAAATATTTTAATTACCGGGTAAGCCAGCAGAATCATCAGCAACCCGGCACCAAATGTGCCCAGGTTAAGCGCCGCCTGCGGGTTTCCGCCTTCCCGGGTTCGTACGGCAAAGGTGCCAAAAATTGAACTGATAATTCCCACACTAGCTAAAATTAAAGGTAAGATAATTAAATTTAAATTATAGACCACGCCTAATACCATGGTGCCCACAATCGAGCCCACGTAACTTTCGAACAGGTCGGCGCCCATTCCGGCAACGTCGCCCACGTTGTCGCCCACGTTGTCGGCAATGGTTGCCGGGTTGCGCGGATCATCCTCGGGAATTCCCGCTTCCACTTTGCCCACCAGGTCGGCGCCCACATCTGCCGCCTTGGTATAAATACCGCCGCCAACCCGGGCGAAGAGCGCAATGGAACTGGCGCCAAAGGAGAAGCCGGTAATTACGTTGATAATCTGGGTCACGTTCATGGAGCCATCAGGGTTTAAGAAAACGGAAGAATACACCGAAAAAAGAACACTCAGACCAACCACGCCAAGTCCGACCACCGACATACCCATTACCGTGCCGCCGGAAAAGGCGACTTGCAGCGCTTTGTTCAGATTACTGCGTGCAGCGTTGGTGGTGCGCACATTTGCTGCGGTAGCAACCCGCATTCCGAAAAATCCGGCAAGCGCCGAAGAGACTGCCCCCAAAATAAAGGAGACGGCAATAATCGGGCTGCTGTCCGATGAACTCCAATTGGCGAACGCCAGCAGTACCGCCACTACCAACACAAAGATAGCTAAAACGCGGTACTCGCGGCGCAGGAATGCCATGGCACCCTCGCGAATGTGATCGCTAATCTCCGCCATAACATCTGTTCCTACATCCTGTTTATACACCCAACGCGTTTTTATTAGGGCAAAAAGTAAAGCTAAAACACCTACTGCACTACATAACCATACGATCTGTGTCTGCACAGAGCCATCCTCCTCATTCGTTTTCTAAAACATGTCGATTAAATCTGCTCATAGTGTACGAAATTCCTTCGGTAATGAAAGCCTCCACTGCATTACAAGCCCAATCTAAAATTGAAGGTAATTGCTTCAATTCTTCTTCTTGAAAAGGTGAGAGCACATGATCAACCGGATCATGAAACTCGTTTCCGATTCCAATCCTCAACCGGGGCACTTCGTTCGTCTGCAGGGTTTCCAAAATTGATTCAAGCCCCTTTTGCCCGCCGGCGCTGCCGCCCGGTCGCAAACGAATGGTTCCGAAAGGAAGATTAAAGTCATCGCATACTACCAGGAGATTAGAATAGGTTTTTAAATCGGTTACGGCAACCAGTTGTTCCACCGCCCTGCCGCTCAAATTCATATAGGTTAGCGGTTTTACCAACAGCACAGTTTTTTTATCCAGATTCACCTGCCGGTGTTCGAACAAATCATTTTGCCGGTTGAATTCCAGATGGAAACGATCGATAAAACGATTCAGCACCATGAAACCGACATTATGCCGGGTTAGATGGTAGCGCGTTCCCGGATTTCCCAGACCCACAATGATATACGCATTTTCATCCTGCCCAAAAGTCGAAAGATGCACAGCGTTCAACTTCCATTTTCCGCCGGTGAAAAGACTACTCTTCCGTTTCCTTTCTTTCATTTCCTCTTCTTCTGCCATTTCTGCAGCTTCTTCCGGCGTCGGCTCCTGCGCTACCCGGCTGGCAATCACCTGCACAATAGTTTCTTCCGGATCGTTTAAGATTTTGAATTGAGGATAATCCAAATCGGAAATATGAATCGAATCGCCAATCTGAAGATTAGTTACATCGTATTCCAGTTTCTCCGGAATATCTTTTGGCAAATCTTTTGGCAAACACTCGACTTCAATTTCGCGAACCAGATGTTCCAGAATACCTCCGGATTTCACGCCTTCGGCAGTACCGGTAAGCACGAAGGGTACGTTAACAGTTAGTTTTTCGCCCCGAACCACACCCTGAAAATCAACATGCAACACATTACCTCTCACCGGATGAAATTGCATGTCCTTGACAATGCACAGTTTTTTATTCTTTTCCCCTTCCACTTCAAGTTCCAGAAGAGAGAAGGCGGTAGAAAGCAGCGTATCAAACTCCCGGCGGTTCAGTAATAAATGTAAATTATCATGACGAGCGGAATAATATTCGGCGGGGATAAGACCGTCATTCCGGTAAGCCCGGGCGGCGCCCTTACCGGTTCTTTCCCGTGGTTTGGCATTCAGAACTATTTCAGCCATTTTTTCTCCTTACATAAAATATCTATTAAAAAAATGCAAGCATCTTTCCGCTTGCATCCTGTTTAAAAACGGAGCTGGGGTGGAAGGATTCGAACCTCCGCATGCCGGGACCAAAACCCGGTGCCTTACCGCTTGGCTACACCCCAAATCAGGTTACCGGCTGGGCAGCATACACCCGGAAATCCGGTGAGAATAATTCTCCCACTGCTTCCAAATCGCTTTCTTTGTGGTACAAACCATACATTGCCGAACCACTACCAGTCAGACTCACATACGCCGCACCACTTGCCAACAACCGTTCACGAATCCCCGCCAACTCCGGGTAAACCGTTTGAGCAACCTGCTCTAAGTCATTATAAAGATAATAATTTAAATCCTCTAAATTTCGGATTCCCAAAATAACGGCTTCAAATTTAACATGGTGCGCATATTTAGTCAAGTTCATTTCAAATTTTTTATATATTTCCGCAGTAGACAACTGCACGTTGGGGAGAACCAGTAAAATTCGGTAGTCGGTGAGAAAACGAACAGGAACCACTACTTCTCCTCTCCCTTTTACCAGCGCTGTTTTGCCCGGGATAAAAAAGGGCACATCGGAACCTACACGTGCCGCCAGGCGAATCATCTCGGGAACGCTCAGATCGAGCTGAAACATTTCGGAGAATGCCTTGATGCAGGTGGCAGCGTTACTGCTCCACCGACTTCCAATTACATAAAATCAGAATCCCCGATTTCCTCCGGCGAAAATATACTTCATCGTGCAGGGAGATTTCCTGGAAAACGGATTCCAGCGTGTGAAACCCATCGGGACGCTTGCCCACAATCCGCAATCCGATGTTTATTTTTGCATAAGAGAGGAATTTTTTCATTGTGCTACAATCCGTTCTTCATCCGGGCGCTGCTTTAATTCACAGAAGTGCGCAGGTAAGTTCTCGCTACATATTGATACCCGCTTACTTTTTCCCCGATTTATTGCTCGCTTTCAGTTGCCGGGGGTCAATCCGGTACTTTTTCATTTTGCGGAACAGGCTGATTCTGCTGATTCCCAAATCACTGGCTGTCTTCAGAATCTTAAAATCATTTTTTGTCAACCAGCGCAGCAAGAACTGTTTTTCCTGGTTTTCCATAAAGCGGTTCAAATCCGAGTCCACCGCTTTGCTGGTGTGCTGGTAATCCAGAACATCGATTTCTTCTTCCACCATTTTCGGGTCAAATTCGTTATCCTGGCACCGCAGCACCAGCCGCTCGGAAAAATGGCGCAATTCCCGAACATTTCCCGGCCAGTGGTAAACCACATTGATACGGTAGTACAGGTCTTCGCGAAATGTGCCCGATTTGACCGCCTGTTTTAAATCCTGGTTGGTAGCAGAGATGAACCGGACATCCACTTTAACCGGTTGCAAACCGCCAATCACATCCACTTCGCCGGTTTCGAGCACCCGCAACAGTTTTCCCTGCAACGATGCATCGAGGTCCCCTATCTCGTCCAGGAACAAGGTGCTCCCGTTCGCCAGTTGAACCTTTCCCATTTTGTCACGGAAAGCATCGGTAAAAGCGCCTTTGCGATAGCCAAACATCTCGGTTTCCAGCAGGGTTGCCGGAATGGCGGCACAGTTAATCTTTACTATGGCATGTTCGTTACGTTTGCTGTTCTGGTGAATCAAATGTGCCAGCACATCTTTTCCGGTGCCATTTTCTCCTAACAGTAAAACATGGGTGTTGTATCGCGCGACTTTCAGAGCACTTTGGTAAATCTTCAGCATCCTGGAGTCACGCGTGATAAACTGAATTTCTGTTCCGGTGGAAAATCGGCTGCCCGGCGGCAAGGGGCGAAAATATTCATTAATCAGTTTCCCCAGGTTTTCACTTAACAAATTTCCAGGTTCTCCCAGCTTGACGTATACCGGGATAGGAAAGCTGAACACTTCATCTTTTACGCTGGTAATAACGACTTTCGGACAATCCAGACTATAGAAATAGACTCTTTCCTCGTCCGTTAAATAGCGAACTATGGCATATTCTACCACCAGCAAACCCACGTGATTTTTGCGGCTTATCGAATGGTAGTCCCGTAGTCTGGAAATGAATATCACCGAACTACAGAGCTGGCTTTCAATGTTCCGAATGGCATGTTCGATTTGTGGCGATTGTGTCACCGCTAAAATAATACTGTGCACGTCAGTCTCCTCGCTTACGAACGGAAAACCCGAAATGTGTAGCCTTCGTTCAGGCAAAAAGTTAAAAAATCGGGCAGCAGCCGGGAAACGGTTTCGGCGGATTGGGCAGAATCGTGGAAAACAACAATATCGCCCGATTCCATATTTTTTTTTAAATAGGTGAAAACCCGCTCGGCGGACCATTTAAAATCATTGCTCATCAACGACCAGAGCACCAGGTCTTTCCCGGTTTGCCGCAGCACCCGGTTTAAACCGGGACCGAAAAAGCCGTAGGGCGGACGGAAATATCTCGCCGTTTCACCCAGCCGGTTTTGAATCAAAGTATCGGTTAACCGAATTTCAGCACTCATCTTTTTTTCACTGGTTAAAAAGTAAGGGTGGTGGTAAAATCCATGGTTTCCTACATGGTGACC
>MVCZ01000168.1 GCA_002049825.1 Candidatus Zhuqueibacterota bacterium 4484_188 | reverse complement strand
ATTCCCCAAAACAGCAGCGCCAGAAAAACGATTGTCCCCAGGGAAATCAGCGGCAGCGACTGCCTGGCTACCCACCCGTCTGCTGTTCCCTGAAAATTGAAATGCACCGCAACGCGCTGCGGTAGTTTGCCGTAATAATACCATTGCTGAAACACGGCATAAAATAACAGGAGCAAAAAAACGGTGTTGGTAACCTGTTTCGAGCGTAGCATATTTTCCTCTTTAAATTTGACGACGTCTCTTCAGTGTCAACCGTCGAACCGGAAAAATCCTCATGCCTTAAACAACCTCAGGTCCGGGCATTGGGTGAGTGTAGTTCGTGCCAGATGAGTGCCGCGGCACCCAGCACCGCCGCTTCGCCGCTGGGCAAAGCAGAGGGTATTATTTTCACCTTCCCTTTGTAAATATTCAACAGGTTGTTTTCCATAAACTGTTGCACCGGTTGGAATACTAAATCGCCGGCAGTCGCCAAACCGCCAAACAGCACAATCGCCTCGGGACTGAGATAAGCAACCGCATTTGCCAGCGCTTTTCCCAGCACTTCGCCGGTAAATCGGAATGCCTGCCGGGCAATCTGGTCACCGGAAACGGCTGCCTCGTAAATGGCTTTGGCGGTTAATTGGCTGTAAGGCACATTTCGCAGGGTGCTCGGTAGATTCGAATCCGACAGCAATTCAAAAACAGTTCGGCAAATGCCGGTTGCCGAGGCGTAGGTTTCCAGGCAGCCGCGACGTCCGCAGCCGCACCGGCGCCCGTTTTCTTTCACCGTTACATGCCCCATTTCACCGGCAAAACCGTCGTGACCGTACACCAGTTTTCCATTTACCACAATGCCGCTTCCCAGACCGGTGCCAAGGGTAATCTGGATAAAATTTCGAAAAGATTTCGCCGCGCCAAATTTCATCTCACCCAGCGCCGCGGCATTAGCGTCGTTGGTAACCACTACCGGGAGGTTTTTGTAGCGTTTCACCAGTTCCACCAGGTTCACCGTGCCCCAGCTTAAATTGGGCGGATCCTCTATGGTTCCGTGGTAATAATTCCCATTCGGCGCACCAATGCCGACCCCGGACAGCTTGTACGACCGGGAAATCTCTTTTTCCATTTCTGCTACTTTTGTGAAAACTCGTTTAAAAAGCTGTTCAGCCGGATTATCCGCGCGGGTAGGTAGTACCGCCGATGTCAATTCCTAAAACAATTTCTTTGCCGGTCATTTTATATCCTTCTGTTAAGCGTCAGGTTCAAAAGAAAAATAGCTGTGCAAATCAACTCTTCCCCGGTTTCATTTGCTGCCAAACAGGAAGATAATATAACATTCATACGAGCCGGTTTAAATAAAAAAAATTTCCTTCCGGGTACAATCAGGTCCACTCTAACTGAATCACCTGTCTCAAATGTAGAAACACTTTGAATGGCATTTATTGGATACGATGACTAAAGCGGTCTTCTATCTATCACTACTAGTGGCTCTTACCGGGTAAGTTTTCTATTTCCCCCTTCGAAGTGGATAAAGGGGGATGTTACGAAAGCAATCGAGTGAGAGAATTGAATATGTGACAGCCCGAGCACTTACTTGACATCACGCTGCCCTCAAATCCCCGGATTTGTTCTTGCATTTTGGAAAAAATAATTTAAATTACCGGACAACTAAAACTAAAGGAGGAAACAAAATGGCACAAAAGAAGATTTTGATGTTCGTCGGCGATTTCATGGAAGATTACGAAGCAATGGTTCCTTACCAAATACTGACCATGGTTGGTCACCAGGTGGATGCGGTTTGTCCGGACAAAAAGCCCGGCGACACGGTGAAGACCGCCATTCACGATTTTGAAGGCGACCAGACCTACACCGAGAAGGTGGGCCATAATTTCCGGGTGACCGCGGATTTCGATTCGGTAAACCCGGCGGATTACGGTGCGCTATTGATTCCCGGCGGACGCGCGCCGGAGTATTTGCGGCTCAACGAACGAGTTTTGGAAATTACCCGCCATTTTGCCAAGGAGAAAAAACCGATTGCCGCGGTCTGCCACGGTCCGCAAATCCTGGCGGCGGCTGGTGTGCTCGAAGGAACCGCCTGTTCTTCCTACCCGGCAGTGAAACCGGAAGTGGAAAACGCCGGCGCTACCTGGATTGCCAACAACGACACTTTTTCTAATGCCAACGTGGACGGCAACCTGGTGACCGCACCTGCCTGGCCGGCACACCCGGAATGGATGCGTAAATTCCTGGAGGTGTTAGGTTCGCGGATTGAAGCCTGAGACACAATAAGGCAACTGTCGTCTCCACACACAAAGCTCATATCCTGGTAGTCAATGCCGGGAATCCATAAAAGATACCAAAAATTATTCCGGGCAATCAGTTGCACTTTTAATTCTCTGCCGCCTTCGAGTTGCACCTTCAGCGTCTCGCCGATTTTTTTCCGCTACACAACCGCAAATAATTGCTCCCGGTTTTTCACCCGGAAACCATCAATAGAAATTAAGCGGGTCTTTGCCGATAATTCAAAGCCGCGCTCACCCGGAGATGGTATTAATACAACCTGTTCATTTTCTGTTTCAAAAGGAAAAGGCAGCCCCGGACGACGGGAAAGATTGAGCAATCCCAATACAGAAAAAATAAGCACCATCAGGAAAATTGCCAAAAAATGTTTCTGTTCGAATTTCATCGTTTATCAGAAATAAACCTGCAAAATATACGAAATATTTCCCAAAAAGTAAAATTATTAAGCGACATTTTGGAACAGGGGGCTTCCGGCAAACAGATGAATTGATTACCGGTACCGAGTCCCCTATTCTCAACCGCCTTATATTCATTTCTAAAATAAGGGTTTCTTTCCCGGGGAAAGATTATTATTTTTAAATAATGCTAATATGTTTCCATAGCATTTCAACCGATAGTTGCAGAATAAAGCGATTATCCGAATAATTGAAGATGACATCCAGTTCTTCCAATTCTTTACCAACACCTTCAGTTATTTTCTCTTATTAGCAGGAAGCATAAAAAAGGGAGCATCGGATTTAGTTCACAGCACAAACCTATTTTCTGCGGTTCGAATTTCCGGGATACCAAGATTCCGCCGAACAGAAATAGTTTTTTTCAAAACGTTCTTCCTTTTTTACTGCTCGATTTTTGAGTTTATTTTTAAATAAAATAGAACACATCAAAACACTGGAGGAGAATTTCATGAACATCTATGTTGGTAATTTAGCGTCTGATGTAACCGATCAGGATTTGCGCAGTGCATTCGAGGAATATGGGGTGGTGGAAACGGTCACCATTCTCAAGGATCGTTACACAAATGAATCAAGAGGATTCGGATTTGTGGAAATGCGCATAAAGACCGAGGCAGAAGAGGCGATCAAAAAATTGGATGGCAGCGAAATGAAGGGAAAGTCAATCATCGTAAACGAAGCCCGGAAGAAAAAAGAAAACAAGCGCCATGGCAGAGGCGGCAGTGGCGGCGGCTTTCGCCGTTTTTAACCGGCGCTTTAAAACATTGCTGCTACCTTGGGAAGCGGGATAGAGTTTCAGGGAAATTTAATAAATGGTACAAAAAAAACCCCGGTGGCAAAACCGGGGTTACTTTTTTTAATGGTTCCTTTACTTCAAATCTTATGTACAGATGTTGCCTGTAAACCTTTGGGACCATCAGTTACCTCGAATTCCACAGCATCGCCTTCTTCTAAAGAACGATATCCACCGTTGTCTTCGATTGATGAATAATGCACGAATACATCATCCCCACTTTCACGGCTAATAAAGCCGTAACCTTTGGCTCCGTTGAACCATTTGACTGTACCTTTTTCCACAACAATACCTCTAATTAATAATTTGCTCTTGAAACAAAATTTCTGCCAGGGAAAAAATGAAAAATTTGAGAATCGAGTTCAGTCCCTTTTTCAAATTCCCAACATCCATTTTGCTTCACGTCCCGGTGAATTATAAAGTGCGAAATTACTGTTTAATTGCCACGAATTCCACACGCCGAATTCTGCATTCAAAATTGAACCACCATGAAGAATAAACAGTACTTATTTTTTGTCACCGTTTTATTTTGCCTGTTACTCTTTCCCCTGTATTCCCTTTTCGCACAGACATCGTACACCTGGCAGGGCGGTGCGGGAGACTGGGACGATTCGAACATGTGGTCGCCGAACGGGGTTCCCGGCAACGGAGACAATGTGACCATTAACTCCGGCGTGGTAAACCTGGGCGGGAGTAAATCGATCAATAATTTCACATTCGGCAACGCCACTATCCAGGGAAGCGGCAGTTAGGCGATTCAGGGAATCATGGACTGGTCGGCTGGAGAAATTGCGGTGAACCTGACCACCACTTCCACGCTGAACCTGACCGGGGACGCCCCGAAAATTTTGAACGGGCACCAGATTACCCACACCGGGGATGCCCATTGGAACGGTAACGGTGATTTCAGAATGCAGAACGGCGCGGTTTTTCAGAACCAGGCAGGGGCAAGTTTTGATATTCAAACCGCTGCAGACCTGGAGGTAAATGTGGGAACCGCCACCTTCAACAATTTAGGGCAGTTTACAAAAACCCTGGGGGGAGGGCAAACGGTAATTGGATGCGTGTTCAATAATTACGGGCTGGTTTCAATTTTTGGCGGGCAATTGATTTTTGACCGTGGTGGATTACAGAGTGGTAATTTCGCCGGCGGCCCAACAACGGTACTTGAATTCAGCGGCGCCGGGGCGGTCTACGATTTTCAATCCGGCTCGGTGATCAATGCCAGCGGCGATGTGGAATTCAGCGCCGGTACGGTAAATTTTGCCGGCACCTACACGGTCGGTGGCAAGACCTACATCAGCGGCGGAACGCTCAATTTCCAGGTCGATAACTCAATCAATGACCTGGGTCTTTCCGACGGAATCATTGAAGGAGACGGTAATGTGACGGTGAGCGGCAAATTCGATTGGACCGGCGGTTTTATCCAGGGAAACGGCGGTTTTACGGTGAATGGCACGTTTAATATTTCCGGCTATGATTACAAAGATTTGAAAGGAAGAACGCTCAGTAACTCCGCTACCTGCACCCGGAGCGGCACCGGACGGCTGCGGCTGCATGAAGGCGCCGTTTTTCATAATAAGTCCGGGGCAAATTTTACCATCCAGAATGACCAGGTGCTCGATTTATACATTGGCGGCGCAACTTTCCTGAACGAAGGGACAGTGACCAAATCTTCCGGCGGCGGCAGTACCTCGTTCGAGGTCAGCTTTAACAACCGTGGCAGCGTGCAAATTCAATCCGGGAAAATTCGCCTGACCACCGGCAGCGACAGCAGCGCGACCTATGATATTTCTTCCGGCGCTACTCTGCAAATCTACGCCGGAACTACGCACCGAATGGATGATGTGACCATCTCCGGATCGGGTGATTTTGATGTTTTCGGCGGAACGTTGGAGGCTTCGGGAAAAGGGGTAAATATAAACGCTTCTACCGCATTTAAACTGTCCGCAACCAGCTCAGGGATTGACGGCGACGGTCCGCTAACGGTAAACGGGACTTTTCAGTGGGACGCCGGGCAAATTGCCGGTTCGGACACCATATTTGTAAACGGAGATCTCACTATCAGCGGTCCGATAAGGAGAACAATTACACAATGTGTTCTGGTAAATAAAGGTTCGGCAACCTGGTCGGGAGATGGCAGCTTTCGCATGCAAGGCGGCGCTGAGTTTATCAATGACGCCGGCGGCAGTTTTGACATTCAAAATGATGAATTACTGGATTCCTACAGCGGCGGAGGGACATTTAACAATTTCGGGACGGTCAGTAAAAGTGCCGGTTCCGGTACAACCACGGTGGAAGTGCCTTTCCACAATTCCGGTAACTTAATCATTTTAAGCGGGGAAATTCGCTTTACCGGCAACCTGGAAAACCGGGTCGACGGCACCATCGAGGGAACCGGCACCCTGGATGTTTCCGGTTCGCAGTTTACTAACGATGGCACGGTGAGTCCCGGTCCTTCGACCGGTGTGTTTACCGTGAACAGCGATTACCACCACAGTTCAACCGCTTCGCTGAATATTGAATTGGGCGGAAATGCTCCCGGCAGCGAGTACGACCAACTGGACATTTCGCAAGCGGCGATTCTGGACGGGCTGCTGAACAATTCCCTGGTGGGCGGTTTTACCCCGGCGGAAGGCGATAGTTTTGAGATTATGCACTACGGCGCTCTCAGCGGCTGGTTCCAACAAATTATCGGGGCAAATGTGGGCGGCGGCATCAAGCTGATTCCTCACTATTTCCCGGCGGTTTTGATTCTCATCGCCGTCGATACGGTCAACCACCCCCCGGTGGCGGTGAACGACAGCCTCTTTACCGATGAGGATACGGACAATTTGGTAAATGTGCTACGCAACGATTACGATGTTGACGGCGATTCCATTTCCATTGTGGGACACAGCACCTCCATTTATGGCACGGTTATCCAGATTAGCGACAGTTCGCTGGCGTATTATCCGGCACCGGATTTCTTTGGCAGCGATACGTTCTCGTATATTATTTCCGACGGCAGGGGCGGGCGAGATACCGCGACGGTGTACGTGACCGTTTCCCCGGTGAACGACCCGCCATCGCTGGACAGCATACCCAATGTTACCTTTTCGGAAGATGATTCGGCAAAGCTGAAACTAAATCAATACGTGTTTGACGTGAATAACGATACTATTAACATGAAATTTACCGCGGAGGTGATTTCGGCACGGGCTGGAACGAGCGGCGCAGAACAAACCCGGGCAAACAAATTTCCTGCTGGAAACCGGCTTGAAGAAACGGCACCATCGCAAAGCGGGGAAAACGATTTACCATTTTCAAATCGGCACCGGCGATCTGCAAATTGCCATCGATTCGCTCACCCACACCGCCACCTTTACCGCTACCACCGATTCCAGCGGTATTTTTGAAGTGGTGTTCACGGTGACCGACCCCGGGCTGCTCTCTGATGCCGATACCATTTTAACCACGGTAAACCCGCAGAACGATCCGCCGCACATTTCACCCCTGCCGGAATTGTCTTTCAATGAAGACGACACACTCATTTACCCCAT
>MVCZ01000167.1 GCA_002049825.1 Candidatus Zhuqueibacterota bacterium 4484_188 | reverse complement strand
AAATATGGAGACATTGATCATTTTGATGTAATTGTCAATATGGATCGTGGCGAAGTGGAAATATACGTAGAAAAAGAGGTAGTGGAAGAAGTCGAGAATCCGGTTACCCAGATTTCCCTGAAAGAGGCTCGTAAAAGTGACCCGGAAATTGAAATCGGTGAAGATTTTGTAGAGTTAGTGAACCCGGAAAATTTCGGGCGCCGGCTGATAAACATTGCCAAACAAACCTTGTTGCAGCGAATTCGGGAATATGAAAAACGGAAAATATTTGAAGAATACAACAACCGGGTTGGCGAGATTATTATCGGCGATGTTCACCAGGTGACCCGCTCGGGGTATTTCCTGCTGGTGGATAAAACCGAGATGTTTATGCCAAAATCCGAATCCATTCCCCGCGAGGAACTCCGGCGCGGCGATAGTGTTCGGGCGCTCATCAAAAAGGTAGTGGAACCGGAGAGCTCGGAAAACGAAGAAGTGGAGGAACGTCCGAAGAAAAAACGGCAGCGGGTAGGACCGCAAATCATCGTCTCCCGCTCGGATGACCAATTCATGATTCGGCTTTTCGAAATTGAAGTGCCGGAAATATTTGACGGCATCGTGGAAATCAGAAAAATTTCGCGCCGTCCCGGTGAACGGGCAAAAATTGCCGTGGAATCTATGGACAAGCGAATCGATCCGGTGGGAGCCTGCGTAGGAATGCGAGGAATTCGTATTCAATCCGTTGTGCGAGAACTGAACGGTGAAAAGATCGACGTAATCTCCTGGTCTACCGAACCGGAAATTTTTGTGCCCCGGGCACTTACACCGGCAAAACCGGTGCGGGTTATGCTGAACTATGAAGAAAATTTAGCGGTGGTAATTATTCCCGATAAAGACATGGGACTGGCGCTGGGACGTGGTGAGGTTAACAAAGAACTGGCACAGCAAATTACCGGCTGGAACATCGAACTGATTAAAGAGTCCGAGTACTACCAGAAATCCATGGAGGCAGAACTCGATCTGGAAGAAATCCCCGGTCTGTCACCTTCGGTGATCAACCGGTTGCGCGAAGCCGAGATCAATACTGTGGAAGAATTGAAGAACCTGGGTTTCCAGGGTCTGTTAGCAGTGCCCGGTATCGGTCAGAAGACCGCTCAGAAAATTCTGCAGGCACTAAATATTTAAAATTGGAGTCAGAGACATCAGTCAGGTATTGAAGAAAAAATTCAACATGCGTGGAAAAAAAGATCACAACCGTACCGGTGGGAATCGGGATTTTGGCGGAAAGCAAATCCGCGGGCTTCAAACCGGTCAAATAGCGGCGGCAAACAGCAGGATGGTGTCGGTTAATGAAACCATGCGGGCGCTGGTTGGATTTGCTATAAAGTCCGGGCAACTGGTAGCGGGATTCGAGGCGGTAAGCCGGGCTGTAACCAGGAACAAGCTCGAATTTGTGCTCATTAATGCCCATATTTCTCCACGCAGCGAAAGGAAAATGGTGAATTTTTTAAAAGAAAAAAAAGTCCCATTTTTTAAGACTGAGCCACAATATGACTGGGAAACACTTTGGAAAATTGATCGGTGGAAAATTGTTGGTATTACCAGAGGGAATTTAGGGAAAAGTATTTTGCAAAAAATTAATAACGGAGCATAAATGGCTGAAAAGAAGTCCAAGAGAAAATTATTTAAAGTTGCCAAAGAACTCAATCTTTCGCACCAGTCGATTATAGAGTTTCTGGAAAAAAAGGGCTACAAAGTCAGCGGGTTAAATACGCTGATTACCGATGAAATGCACGACGATATTTTAAAGCGTTTTACCCAGGAGAAAGTCCAGGCAGAAAAAATACAGCGAAGGCGAAAAGAGCGGCAAAAAATTGAGAAAGTGCCTGAAACCGAGATGGTCGAAGTTGCCGAAGCTGAGCCTCAACCTGCCAGCCAGGAAGCCGAAACAACTGAAATAGAGCAACCAACAGCGGAAATAACCGAAGCTGAAGCTCCAGTGGAACCGGTTGCTGAAGAAACAGCCGAACCCGAGATTCCCCGGGAAGAGGAAACGGAAGCGGCACCAGCACCCGAGCAAATCCCGGCAGAAGAAGCCGCGCAAGAACCGGAAGAACCGGCGGAAGAAACCACCGCTAAAGCTGCCGAAGTTACAGCCGAAATGGAAGCGGAAGAAGAACGCAAAACGAAACGCAAAAAAGAAAAGAAAAGAAAAGCGGGAGACGAAGGACTTACCGAGAAAGAAAAAAGGCGTCGTAAAGCTTTGGAGATGATCCGGAAGGAAGGGCGGCATACCAAACGAAAGATGCCGACTATCGACATTGAGAGCGAAGAAGAGGTAGTTGCCCCGGTAGGTCGCCGCCAACGGGCACGCAAGAAAAAGGAAGTTGACCAGCAAGAGGTTCAGAACACCCTGAAAAAGACCCTCGCCAGTATGCAGGAAGCCGGAACCGGACGGAAAAAACGTAAGAAAGTAAAAGAAATCAGCGCGGAAGGCGAAGAAATAGAAGATAATGTCATTGCCGTAACCGAATTCATAACCGTTCAGGATTTAGCAAATTTAATGGATATTCCGGTCGCTGAAGTGATTACCAAGTGCCTGGAATTGGGACAGATGGTAACTATCAACCAGAGGCTGGATATGGATTTAATAAAACTCCTGACTGAAGATTTCGGATCAACCAGAGGCTGGATATGGATTTAATAAAACTCCTGACTGAAGATTTCGGTTTAACTCCTGACTGAAGATTTCGGTTTTCGAATCGAAGAACAGGAAGAATTCGCTTCAGATTACCTTGAAGACGTAAATGTGGAGGAAGACAACCCGGATGATTATGTAGACCGGCACCCGGTAGTCACTGTAATGGGACACGTGGATCACGGAAAGACCACCTCTTTGCTGGACTTCATCCGCGAAGCCAATGTAGTGGCAGGAGAATCAGGGGGGATTACCCAGCATATCGGCGCTTACGTGGTGGATATGGATAACAGGCGGAAAATCACTTTTCTGGACACGCCCGGCCACGAGGCATTTACGGCGATGCGTTCGCGCGGTGCTCATATTACCGACCTGGTTGTGCTGGTAATTGCCGCCGACGACAACGTGATGCCACAAACCGAGGAAGCAATTGATCACGCCAAAGCCGCGGGTGTGCCAATCGTTATCGCCATAAATAAAGTGGACAAACCCAACGCCAACCCGCAGGCAATTCGTAAGCAACTGGCGGAACGGAATATTCTGGTGGAAGACTGGGGCGGGAATTACCAGGTAGTTGAGGTTTCGGCGAAAACCGGACAGGGTGTTCCCGAGTTGATGGAGAAAATTTTATTAGAAGCGGAACTGCTTGAATTGAAAGCAAATCCCAAGTTGCGCGCCAACGGTGTGGTTATCGAGTCGCGGTTAGACCGCGGGAAAGGCGCAGTGGCAACCGTGCTCATCCAGCAGGGAACGCTTCACATTGGGGACGATTTTATTGTCGGGAAATATTACGGACGAGTGCGGGCAATGTTAAACGAACGAAATCAGCGCATAAAGAGTGCCGGTCCGGCATTCCCGGTGCAAATTTTAGGTATCGATGGCGTTCCCGAAGCAGGGGATAAACTGATTGTGATGCCGGATGAAAAGAGTGCCCGTGAGATTGCCCAACGGCGCCAGCAGTTGAAACGTGAACAGGATTTCCGCCAGATTAAGCTGCTGACACTGGACGAAATTTCCCGGCAAATTAAGGAAGGAGAAGTCAAGGAGTTAAACATTCTGGTTAAAGCTGATGTCGACGGCTCCGCCCAGGCGCTTACCGATTCACTGCTCAAGCTGTCCACCCAGGACGTTGCAGTAAAAATCATCCGTCGGGCGGTTGGTCCGATTACCGAATCGGATGTAATGCTGGCTGCCGCATCACATGCCATTATTATCGGTTTTCACGTCCGACCAACTCTGAACGCCAAGGCGCTTGCCGAGGAAGAGAATGTAGACATTCGACCGTACAAAGTGATTTACCAGGCTATAGAAGATGTGAAAATGGCAATGGAAGGATTGCTGGAACCCGAAGAACGAGAAGTGGTTACCGGTTTGGCTGAAGTGCGCGAAGTGTTTAAAATTTCCCGCCTGGGTAGCATTGCCGGCTGCTACATGCTTAACGGCAAAATCAACCGGAATTCAATGGTTCGTTTAATCAGAAACGATGTGGAAATTTACACCGGGAAACTTTCGTCTTTGAAACGATTTAAAGAAGATGTAAAAGAAGTAAGCGCCGGTTACGAATGCGGCATCATGATTGAAAACTACAATGATATTAAAGTGGGCGATTACATCGAAGTATATGAGGTGGTTGAAGAAAAAAGAACCCTCGATGCAAAATAATCCCATTGGCGGTTTCCCGCGTTTACCCGGGGGGTAGCGATATTTTCAAACAGGGGCTTAAAAATTATGCAGTTGATTGTCGGATTATTAACCGTGGACATTTTTATTCCCGCAGCCAGCTCGCTGAAAGAAAAACGGGCAATTGTTAAAAGTGTAAAGGACAAAATCGGTAACAAATTCAATATCTCCATTGCCGAAATTGATTACCAGGACAAATGGCAGCGCGCCAGGTTCGGCATCGCCCAGGTGGGCAATAACTATAAATTTGTCGAAAGCAGTTTAATGACCATTTTTAACATCATCGACTCCTACGGCACCTTTCAAATTATTGATCACAATTTTGAATTTATTTGACAGGAAAACACTATGCACATAGAATCCATTCGGCAGCGAAAATTAGCCGACCAGATTATGCACCAGGTCAGCCTGATAATCAACCGGAAATTAAAAGACCCGCGCAAAGGATTTGTCACCGTGACACATGTCAAAGTTTCCGGCGACTTAAGAATTGCCAACATTTACTATACCACACTGGGCAATCAGGAACAACGTCAGCGATCGCAAACGGCACTTAACCACGCAAAGAGTTTTATTCGCAGCGAAATGGCTCCGCAATTGCACATAAGATATATTCCGGAACTTCGTTTTTTTTATGATGAATCCGGCGATTATTCGCAGCACATTGAATCGTTATTACAAAAAATAAAAAAAGATAAAACCAGGGAGAATGAAACAGCGACGGACGGGGAAGAGGTGTAAAATACTTTATCTGTGAAAACCGCCGTCTTTGTTGGTTGTCTTTAAACTGTTAGAATGAATGATTGAAAAAATTGAACGCGGCTACATCGTTTCGATTAACAAACCACCCGGGTGGACTTCCTTTGATGTAGTGCGCAAAATTCGCAATATAACCAGGATTAAAAAAGTAGGTCACGCCGGAACACTGGACCCATTTGCCAGCGGAGTACTCCTGATTTGCCTGGGACGGGCAACCAAGCAAATTCAGCGTTTTATGCAAATGCCCAAGGAATACCGGGCGGAACTGGAACTCGGCACCGCCACCGATACGCTGGACGTTACCGGTAAAATTAGCGAAACGCAACCGGTGAAACCACTTACCGAGGAAACCCTGAAGCAGGCAATCAACGGTTTTATCGGTGAAATCGAACAACGGATTCCCAATTATTCGGCGGCAAAAGTCAAGGGACAGCGGTTGTACAAATTAGCCCGCCAGGGCAAAGAAGTGCCCGTGCGATACAAGAGGGTACGATACAAGAGGGTACATATTTACCGGATGGAACTGCTGCGCTACCGGGAGCCCGTGGTTGAATTCAGTGTGCTGTGCAGCCGGGGTACTTATGTGCGCACCCTGGGCGCTGACCTGGCTCAAAAACTGGGCACTGTGGGCTTTCTCCGCAGCCTGACCAGAACCCGCATCGGTGATTACACTATAGAGCAGTCGATGACAATTCCTGATTTCGAAAAAGAATGGACACAGAAATTCGCAGATGAAAATATTTCGT
>MVCZ01000166.1 GCA_002049825.1 Candidatus Zhuqueibacterota bacterium 4484_188 | reverse complement strand
GGCGGGGGCGGAGCGCAACAGGTTACCGAAATAAACTACCGGTATTCAAAACCAATGCTCCCATCTTTTTTGTTCGGTATGAAATAAGCCCACTGCCTAATATATTTTTTCCCGGTATTGAATCTTTTTTATCAACCGGCTTATATTAATTTTCTTTTGGAAGAAAAGCTGTAACGTATGACTGTCCGGCTTATCTAATTGCAGAAGGTACGAAGAAAAGGAAAGATTAATAAGGATATTTCATTCAGAGGAGCCGCCATGAAAAAATTTGTCCTGACCCTGCTTTTCATTTTTCTCGGTGTTCAATTTCTTGCTGCGCAGGGAAACGAACAGATTATCACAGTGAAACTGCTCAGCTCGGTGGATAAACTCTTGCCGGGGAACAGCTATCGGATTGCTTTAAAAGCGGACATCAAAGAACCGTTTCACATCAATTCCAACACACCGTCGGAAGATTTTCTGATTCCTACCACGGTTACCCTGAAAGCACCGGAAGGTGTTACTATTGGAAAACTGATCTACCCTAAGGCGGAAATTAAAAAATTTGATTTTTCGGAGAAGCCGCTGGCAGTTTACGAGAATACCGTTTACATCTTCACCACCATGAGCATATCTTCGGACTACCCGGGGAAAGAAATTCGCCTAAAAGGCAGTTTCGGTTACCAGGCTTGCAACAACCAGAGTTGCCTGGCACCGGCTGATCTCGTTTTCAGCCGGGTCTTGCCGGTGGCAAAAGCCGGCGAAACCGTTACCCCGGTCAACCAGGACATCTTTGCCCGGCAGGCTCCCGCTACCACCGGTGAACAAACCGCCTTGTCCGGAGAAGACAGTTTTGCTAAAACCGTTGCCGAAAAAGGGCTGTTTCTCACCTTCCTGCTGGTATTTATCGGTGGTCTGGCACTTAATTTAACCCCGTGTGTCTACCCGCTCATTCCCATTACCATCAGTTATTTTGGCGGGCAGGCGGAAGGGAAAAAGGGCAGCTTAGTTACCCACGCTTTTATCTATGTTTTCGGGATGGCAATTACCTACTCGGTGTTAGGTGTCATCGCCGCGCTAAGCGGCAGCCTGTTTGGTTCGGCGCTGCAAAATCCTTACGTGCTTGTTGGTATAGCAGTCATCCTGGTCGGGTTGTCCCTGAGCATGTTCGACCTCTATGAAATCCGCGTGCCGGCATTCCTGTCCAATTTTGCCGGCGGCGCCAAACAGGGGTTCTTCGGTAGCTTCTTCATGGGGCTCACCGTGGGAATCGTCGCCGCGCCCTGCATCGGTCCGTTTGTGCTGGCGTTGCTTACCTACGTGGGCGAACGCGGCAGCGTAGTGCTGGGGTTTTGGCTGTTCTTTGTGCTGGCGTTAGGTCTGGGTGTCCCCTTCCTGTTCCTGGGCATTTTTTCCGGCAGTATCAATAAATTGCCCCGCTCCGGTGCCTGGATGGTGTGGGTGCGCTCGATTTTCGGATTCATCCTGATTGCCATGGCGGTATATTTTCTGGCGCCGCTGTTCCCCAACACCCTGCTCTACCACCTGACCCTGGTGCTGATTATGCTTATCGGCGGTATTTACATGGCATGGCTTGAACCGACCCCGTCCCAGGGAAAAGTGTTCCCGGTGGTGCGCAACCTGATTGGGATTCTTTTCTTTGCCCTCGCTCTGTATTTTGCTTCCACCGGCATCCAGGGCTACCTGGACGACCGGCTCAGCCAGGTTCGTCTGCAGGCGGGCACAACCGCTGCTGCAGAAGAAATACATTGGTCCGCTTTCTCGGATGAGAAACTACGGGAAGCGCAGCAACAGGGCAAACCGGTGATGATCGATTTCTACGCCGATTGGTGTATTCCCTGCAAAGAGCTGGACAAATTTACCTTTTCACAAAAAGAAGTGGTGGAAAACGATTAAAAAGAAGATTGTGGAATTTGGTAAAATTTCCAAACGACAAATAACAAGTAAACCCAAATTCCCAAAAACCAAATTCTAAATGAGGAAATTCTGAACCTCACCAATCAAATTTCCGGTTTCCAGTTTCAATCCGAACCACAAACAATCAAACCCGGTTTGAGGTTTCGCTTATTGATTTTTGAAGTTTATTTGGAATTTGCTGCTTGAGATTTGGAATTTCTCTGCCTTCCCGACAGACCGCCGGGTATGTTGTCCGCGTAGAAAAAAACGTCTGTGGTGATAATTGCTTTGTTTATCTCCGGTAATTTGAATATATTGAAAACTGAAAAAACGAACGGATGGAAAGCAATGCGTTTTTCGATGCTGACATTTCTGCTTACCCTTCGCCTGGTGGTCGGGCGGCTGATTAACCCGGAGATCATTTCACTGAACCATCCTAAGTTTTTCCCTACCCCGCGAAAGGCGGTCTATAAAAAAGGGCTGTTGCGATATTTTTTTATGAACTGATCCGCTTACGGCGTGCAATTTTTTCGTTTCCTTTCCCTCCGCAAATCGAATATTGATCTTAGAAAAAAATTACCCTCCATAGCAACCGACCCGTAACCAATTACGATTCCCCATCGGGGCAGTCAGATTACGGATACTAATAACCACCAACCAGTAGCCGTTAGCAATAACCCATAACTAGTGACCAATGACTAATGACGATTATATCGAATGAAAGAGGTGCAAATTATACACCTACCGGATTATTTCGGTGCCGGCGGACCATTGATCTCCTGCAACGGCACATCAAAAATAAATTCTTTCATAAAAATAGTGGACAGAAATTTCTCTTCCGCTTTTTTGCTGGTCTGTACCAGCATGTCCACACGAATGGGCATCCAGTAATCGCCGATTTTCCGCAACTCCATCCGGTTGGCAATTCCGCTGGAGATTTGCCCGTTTTCATAAATCTGGCTGTTCCAGCCGCTGCAAACCCATTTGTCCTCCAACTCGATATAAATGGGATAATTCACCACTTTTCCCGAGCCGGACCAGACGGTTACCTGGATGAGTTTCCCCGAAGGTAAAAATAATTTTTTAACGTGTGCCATCAGTTTCCCCTCACCGCTGGTGTACACTACCTGGATAGTATCGTGCCCCGCCTTTATTTCCGCGCTGTCAGGAATGTCCGACAACGGGGAGTAGAGCATAAAATTCTGCCAGTCCAGCAGAAAGCCTTTAAACTGGTTGGTTACCAATTGAACCTGTGTTAAGAAAATTCTTCTGCGAGTGCTGTCCATTTTAGTAGGGTAGGGTTGCAAAGTGTAATAAACCCGACCGTTTTTTATCCAGGTCAATTTCAGGGGATAGGTGAAGCTGCTGTCGTAATTCTCCCGGGCAAAATTGACATATTCACTGGTAGTAAATAAACAGGTAAAGTTTTTTACCGGCATATTTTCCAGGCAATAATAATATGGTGTTACCCGATCCTTGAATGTTTTCAGATTCTCCTGCGCCGGCACCGGCTTTCCGTTTAGCAGAATAAATAGTATGGTAAAAAGAATCAGTAGCTTTTTCATTCCGTTTTCCTCCTGTCGATCGGTAGATGAACCTGCAAAAACCGCCGTTAATATATTTATTTTTTTTCAGAATTCCAGCACATATTCAGATTCTGCAGACATCCGTTCATCAAACCTGTTTAAACTCCATCTCAACTCCACGTTAAATTAACCGGAATCGAATGGTTTCCGGTAAAACAATTTTGGGAGAGTTACATAAAGTTCGGAAGTAACTACTTAGCGCCGACCAATACTTCCCACGAAATACTCGAAAAGACACGAAAAATGAATTTTGTTTATTTTTGAACAAAAAGTCTCCATTGCCTACCCATCTGTTTTAAATTAAAATATTTATTTAATCAATTTTCTTAATCCATCAGATTGTTAAGAATATGAAAGGCAATCTCTTCATTTCTCGTGTCTTTTCGAGTATTTCCTGCCTGCAGCAGGCAGGCGTGGGCAGGGTAGTTACGTTTGAAGTATTGCAGACGATTCACTAAAACATTTTTTTGAGAATATTGTACCCATCGATGATATCGTCCACGTAGGCGATGGTTTCTTTATAACCGTAAAAATAACCGTAGTTGGGTACTCCCAGTTCCCACACTTCCAGGTGTAGTTTCCAGTATTCCCGGGTTAATTTGGGCAAACAGGTTTTCACACTTTCCCAGGTTTGCGGATTGAGTTCCAGGGCGCGGGCAATATCCTGGGCATCGAAGATTCGGGCGGCGCCGCAGTTGTAGGCGGCAAGGGCTAATTTCAACCGGTTGTCCCGGTCGGTGTCGGGAAAGTATTTCAACTGTTTGTAAAGGTGGTAAATACCGGCGGCAATGTTTTCCCGGGGATTATTGGCGATGTATTCAATATCCATTTCCCGGCGAATTTCCCGGGCGGTTGAAGGCATAATCTGCATCAGTCCCATGGCGCCTACACGGCTGCGGGCACGTTCTTTAAAATGCGACTCTTTCAGGATCTGTACAACTATCAATCTCCAGTCAAAACCGTAACGCTTGGCGTATTTGCGGATGACCGGGTAATAATTCCGTACTTTCTTTTCAAAATCCGGGGGAAGTGCCCGCTTGCGGTACGCTTCAATCTGTTTCTTTTCCGAAATACGTTTCTCAATCATGTTCACCAGCGAGTCGCTGCGGTCGGACCTGGCGGAGTTCCGGGCGGTATCCTGGCAACCGAAAATAGCCGGAAATAACAGAAAAATGATGATAAATAATTTCCTTAGGGTTTGCTTCATAAAATCCGCATTAATTTTTATTTCGGAAGAATAAAGAAAATATTCATAGCCCGGTTCATTTTGCCCGAAAGGCGTTTTGTCTCCTGATTGACGATTGATTCTGTTTATTGCATTTTTCAGCCTCTGCCGGGAGTATGTTCACAACCTATTTCTCGTTGGGACAATAAGGATTCATGTCTCGGACTTGCCTGTCTTGCTGGTGAAATCCTGTCACAGCATCACGTTCGCCCCCGGGCGCTAATTAAGGCTCATCCCTATAATTAAACCGACAATTAGACCAATCATGATAAAAATACCGCAGACCACCACGCCTACCGCCAGGTTGCCTTTCTCCAACTCCTTGGGGATGTCGAAGTGGGTTGTGCTATTGATCAGCCGGTAAGTGATGATGGCAGAGGCAATGCCCAAAATCACCCCGCCAACGGCATAAATAGTGTTTAGGAACAATGGGGTTTCGTACCACATATTTTTACTCCTGTCTGGGTTTTACACGGTTCCCTGCTTTATTGCGAATTTATATACACGTCTTCAGCCACACCCGGTGAATTTTCAGTGGCTTAAAAAAGTGTACGAAAGCCGGGAGAAAGTGTCAATTTGTTTTTATAAATTTATGGTAGTTGCGGAAGAGGCTGGGATTCGGGTTCAGTGTTCGGCTGACCGGAAATCTCCAGCAGCGCCTGACCAACATAAGCACGGTCCGAATGAGCAATTTTCTTCCGGTCGGAAAACATCCGCACCACCCGGTTATCATCAACCACCGGGAATTGAAAATACAGGTCTTCCAGGTACCAGCGGAAACCGGGGTTATGAGTAGTTTCAGCCCAAAAGTAAATGAGCGGCAGGACAATGTTCAGCAGAAACTGCCGGCAGCGTATTCTTCCCATACTTTGTTTGGGAATCTGCCGGTAGCCTAACAATTGGCTGAAGAAAGGGGCAAAGGCGGGACTGAGCGGCAGGCAAAGCGCCGGCTCGGCAGCATCAAAGACTCGCTCCAGCGGCAAGCGCTGCATCAATAGATGCAGAAGTTTCTGAAACAACGAATGCCCCTGGTACTCGAACAGAACTTGCGCCAGACCTGCCAAACGAAAGTAGGGATTGTTCAGCGGTCGCAACCGGGCAAAATGCCATTGAATAAACGGCTGTTTACGACAGGGAAACCGTGAAATAAATTCCTGCCGCACCTGTTGAAGCTGCCGTAAAAGCGATTTTCCTGCCGGCGAAACAGATTGCACAAATGGACGATCGAACAATCCCGACTGCCAGCCCAGCAGCATCCAGAAAAGTACCGCCGAACGGCGCAACGGGTGCACACTGCTCAGCAGCCGATCAGGTGGAAAGTTTCGCATTAATTCGGTGAAGGGCTGGCGGTTCTGCCGGTACCCCAGCACCCGCGCTAACCCCATGTACAGCGCGGTTTCCCAACCGCTCTGCTGTACCCAGGTGCGCAATTGATCGCACTTCCGGCGAAACCGCTGCCATGCCAGCGCCCGAAGCTGAGCCGGCAGCAGCCTCCCGGTAGCGGCATCGTTTCCGGGCATTCCCCGTTCCTCCTCCAAAGTTCGCATGGATATTAACCAGGAATCCAAAGAATGCGCCAGGTTTTGCGAAATAACCAGGTGACGAAAGCGCCGGGAAAGTGGTAACGGCTCATCACCGGGCGGAAACCACAACCCGTGCAGGATGACCCGACGGTAACGCCGGTCTTCATGGTGCCCGTGCCGGAACCAATCTTCCCAACGCAGTTGAAATCATCTTTTACATCTCATGCTTTTGGTTACCTGCCGGTTGCTACAACATTTTACCGACGAAAGAGAATGAATGCCCACCGTGACAGCGGTAAAGGCAGAAAAACAAATATTTTTTCTACTTGTATATATTCAGCCGCCTTTATACATTACAATAGTAATATAATAATAGTAATACCTATTTGCAAGGTTTTTTTAATGACCGGAGAAAATTTAGCCACCCGAATTCGTCATGTAATGCAGCAGGAAGGGTTGACCCAAAAAGACCTGGCAGCACTGTTACACATCAGCCAGCCGGCAGTTTCGCTCTACCTGAAAGGACGGATGCCGCCAGCCGACACCCTAAAGAAGCGCTCTTGCTGCAACTCTGGCAGAAACTACCAAAAAAAATCCGGCAGGATGTGCTTACCCTGTTGCAGCACATTACAGAACGGTTTGACAAACCGGAAAACCGGTAACATGTTCATAGCGGGATGTCCCCGAATCTTTTATACTTTTCAAATCCAAAATCGTTAATCCTTGTTCTGAAAGCAAATCACTTCCCGAATAACGGACACCGATAACGATTCCAGAACCCGGGGCCCCGAACGGGATAATTTTTGACTGTTTTATTTAATACTGGCGGGTTTGTAAAAAACGAATTACCAGGGAAAGATTGTTTTCTTCGCCGATCGGCTGCACCTGTCCGAGCGATTGCAGCGAACGCCGGAAATACTCATCTACCACCGCCTGAGTTTGCTCTACAATCTTCAGCCGGAAAAGTGCTTTCTTTAGTTTATCCAGCGAGTCAAACTGCCATATTTCGCCGGGATAGTCTTGCGAGGTTTCCGGATGAGTTTCCATGTATTCGCGATATTTCAGGGTGATGTACGTTTTTTTGTCCATTCGAAAATCACTGCCCACCTTTTTACCAAGGGTGGTTTCGTCTGCCACAAAATCCAGCAGATCATCCTGGATCTGGAATCCCATGCCCAGGTGATAACCAAACTGGCTGAGTGCCTGAATCTGCATCTGATTTCCGCCCCCCAGAATGGCGCCTATCCGGCAGGAATGCTGAAACAACCAGGCGGTTTTTTTGGAAATCATATCCAGGTACTCCGTCAGACTGACCTGCTTGCGATGTTCGAATTCTTTATCCAGCGCCTGGCCTTCACACACTTTAATCAGCGCTTCGCTGAAATAGTGCATAACCCGCGGAAGGTATTCCGCCGGGCAGCGGGACATGCTGGCAGAAGCCATCCCGATCAGGGCATCACCCACTAAAATTGCCGTGCCTTCGTCCCATTTGGTGTGAATCGTGGGTCGCCCGCGGCGCAATTCATCTTTATCCATAATGTCATCATGAATCAGGGTGAAATCGTGAAACAACTCGATACCCACGGCTGCCGGCAAAGCTGCCTCGGCAGTGCCGCCAACCGCCTGCGCAGACAGCACCGTCAGCAATGGTCTTACCTTTTTACTGGGAGTGGCTAAAAAATATTTAATCGGGTCTTTTAAGGTCAGGGGAAACGATTCTTGAACCTGCTGATTCAGTTTCAGAATAATTTGATTAAGTAACGGCTGTAGCCGGTTAAAAATATCCAATCTTTCCTCAGGTCATTTAAAATTCCGGATGATTTCCAGGATTTCCGCCTTACTGTGTGAATTCATTAACTGTGGACCAATGCCGCCTTCACGAAAATTGCGGGTAATTTGCGCCAAAACTTTGATATGAGGTCCCGAGGTATCGCGCGGCGAAAGCACCAAAAAAATAAAATGCGCCGGCTTTCCATCCAGGGTTTCAAAATCCAGACCGTTACGGCTCAAACCAAAACTTAACAGCAACTCCTCCACCGCAGCCGTTTTGGCATGGGGAACCGCCAGCCCGCTTTCCAGACCGGTGCTTAAATACTGCTCCCGCTCGATGAGATCCTTCAGCGCCAACTCTCGATCCTTGATTTTGCCGTTTTTTACCAATACATCCAAAAGTTCTTCGATGACTTCATATTTGTTGCTGCCTTTTAAATCCGGAGCGATGAATTCCTCCGTCAGCAAATCGCCAATTTTCATCTGTGCCTCCGCTAAAATGAAAAAAAATGTAACACGCCTGCCCTGGAAAAGCAAATGCAATTTATCTTGAGCAACAACCTTGTTTTCAGACGAATACAGTAACCGTGCACCATGCCCACCGGATTGCAACAGGCATACGACACCCCATGAAACATGGTGTTTCGTTAACATCAAATTTTAACCGCATTCCTGTTCAAAGTGTTTTTCACGGCTTGCTACAGGTACGATTCGAGCGTATCATTTTCAAACAACCGCGCTACTTGTTGCTCGGCATCCACAATTTTCATTTTGTGGTACAGACACCCTTTCTTCATACAGCCTTCAATGATTCCTCCCCTGGGTAAATGGAAAAGAAACAGCGGTGATGAACAAAGCTGACAGGTGTCTTCTTCCGACTTCAGGCTCACTCCACATTCTGGACAAAAAAACTCCACCACTGCATTTTGCGGGATTTCAATATCCTGCTCAATATTGTCGTGGCTGCCGTACAGCGGATCCAGGAACAGGAAGCCTTCCTGATCCCGGTATTTTACTTTGACCTTGATCGAAGGGAAGCCGTGAATCAGTGTGGTCGGATCACATAATGAGTGACCATTGGGACAGGTTACATGTTCCACATGAACCTGTTTCGCCGGTACCTCAACTTCAATTTGCAATTTTTCTTTTTTGGTCATAGTTTTTCACTCCCTTTTAATAGGATTCCACTCTTGCCCTCAGGGGCGGGTGGAAAAATGATATATTCCTCAAAAATAGTCAACCGAAATTTTAATTAACGGAGAAAAAGGATTTTTTGTACTGCAACCTGCCGATCAAATGTAATGGCGATGAAATAAAAACCGGTCGCCCATTGCTGTTCTCTCAGGTGAAACCGGTTAAACCCCTGGGGCAAATGAGACAATGATTCCCGTAACAGCGCTTGTCCGCTTACTGAATACACCGCGAGTTGCACCGAACCGGGGCGGGGAAGATAAAAACGGACATCAGTTTCGTTGTTAAAAGGATTCGGAAAATTGGGATACAATTTGAACGCATCCGGGGTTTGGGAAACCGGTCTCGGGTAATGAACCGTAGTGAGCGCAAAATATGCCCGGCGAATGAGTGACGTATCCAGCACAAATGGATTGGGTTTGCCCTCCTGCTG